>JAUQXU010000168.1 GCA_030837935.1 Candidatus Brocadia sp. | reverse complement strand
TTTAAAATTTCAAATCCGGGTACCGTCCTCAGGATTTCCACAAAGGTGCGGTAACCTAAATGCTTAATCTCATCGGCCGTAATCACAGTAACGACGCTTGGCGCCTTACCGACCGGGGTTTCATGCCTCGTTGCAATGGTTACTTCTTCCTCAAAACCAAACCAGATGGCCTCTGTTGAAATTCCTTCTGCCAGGGAAACCTCCATATCGTGAGTATGCTTTTCTTTGTGATCGGATAAGGTCTCAGTGGATTGAATTGTTTCCCTGATCTCAACCGAGGATGTACTAGTACCCTCCGCTAAAACTTCAGATGAATAAAAAGAAAGGAAACTGAAAAGCAAAAGATTTGGGAATAGTACGTGCAACAATAGATCACGAATCGTGCATCTGGTCATAAATACAACCTCTGAGTTCAGAACGAATGCCCTGTGTTTAGGAATTCATCTTACAAAAGATTCAATTTGAACCGGTGGTTTCTTTTATCTGAATAGTATCATCCAGCATATGTAATTTATGCATGAGCTTTTCTTCTATAAGCAGTCGAAATGTTACCCGTTGTTCGTCAAACCGGCTGCTTAGAATACGTGCATGCTCATGAAGATATGCAATTAACTTCCCATTGCCCGGGCTACAGGTAAGCTCGACATCCATAAAGTTTCTTTCGAGCATTTCCTCAATCCTGCGTTTCAGCTCTTGTATGCCCTGGTGTGTCTTCGCTGAGATCAAAATGCAATCCTTGTAACGACTCTGAAGTAAAGGGATAATGGACTCTTCCTTTATGGCGTCTATTTTATTCAATACCATAATCATCGGTTTTTTATCGCATCCTAATTCCTTCAACACGGCATTCACCGCCTCGGTTTGTTTATGAACCAGAGGGGAACTCATGTCAGCAACATGAAGCAGGAGGTCGGCGTGCCGGGCTTCTTCAAGGGTCGCCTTAAATGAAGAAACGAGATGGTGTGGCAGCTTCTGGATGAAACCCACGGTATCACTAACCAAAACCTTTTTCCCGTTTTGTAATTTACAGATGCTTGTTTTGGTGTCAAGCGTTGCAAAGAGTTTGTCCTCTACAAAGGCATCAATCTCCGTCAGGGCATTCATCAAGGTTGACTTCCCGGCATTCGTATATCCCACAATGGACACCGTAAAAAATTCCTTTCGCGAGGCAACTAACCGTTCCTGTCTTTTTTCGACTTCATGCAATTTTTTTCTCAGGTCGTGAATCTTTCTTAACACGATGCGCTTATCAACTTCCAATTGCTTTTCACCAGGCCCCCTGGTTCCAATACCACCCTCAATCCTGGAGAGATGCGTCCACATCCTCTTTAATCGGGGTCTCGTGTACTCTAATTGAGCCAACTCAACCTGAAGCTTTGCCTGAAATGTCTTTGCACGGGTGGCAAATATGTCCAGGATTAATTCACTTCTGTCAATTACCTTTTTTTCGATAACCTTTTCCAGATTTCTGACTTGTGCCGGACTAAGGTCGTCATCGCAGATAAGCACATCGGCATCCAGTTCCTTTGAAATCGCTGATAATTCAGCAGCCTTTCCCTTCCCAATGTAATAAACGGGGTCGATATTTACCTTTTTTTGAACTACCGTGTGAACAATGGTTGCACCCGCAGTCTCGGCCAGTCGTCTGAGTTCTTCCAACGGTGCTTCATCATTATTGCGATCCTCAGATAGCATAACCCGGAAAAGGATGGCGCGTTCAGCCCTTACGGTAAATGCAGTTTCTTTTAATTTCACGTATATATTCCTATTTTTGTAAATTTATGTATCGCTTTTACTGGGGTAATTGATTCAGAACAATCCTTGCATCCACGGCAATTATACCTTTCGGATAAACAAAGACGGGATTCAGGTCTATTTCCTCGATCTTTTCTTCGGAAACCATAATATCTGATACCTGTATAATGGTTTGGACTAATGCGGAAATATCCAGCGCTTTCATATTTCTAAAGCCCTTTAAAATCATCGATCCCTTTACATCGTGAATCATATCAAATGCCTCATATTCCGCTACCGGGGCGATGCGGAAGGAAACGTCTTTAAAAACCTCAACAAAAATACCCCCCAGCCCAAACATCACAGCCGGCCCAAATTGAGTATCTCGCAGTCCACCCACAATAACTTCAGTAGAAGGCGTTGCCATTTCTTCGACAAGAATTCCCTGAATCCTTGCATCGGGTTGATTCGTATGTGCGTTTCTTATAATTTCATCGTATGCAGCCATCACGCCTTCTTCGTCTTTTATGCCGAGCTTTACGCCGCCCACATCGGTTTTATGGCTAATATCCGGAGAAATAATCTTGAGAACCACGGGATATCCAATAGATACCGCAGCACGAATTGCATCTGCGCGAGAAGATGCTACGATATGCCTGGTGGTTTTTATACCAAATGTTTCAATGAATTCCTTTGCCTCAGGTTCAAGTAATTCATATCGCCGTTGGAGTAACGCCTTCTGTATAACATGGTGTATCGTCACTTTACTGTTTGCCACAGATCTACTCATACGGTTTCCCTTACTTACGATTTTTTAATCTTTTCCTTAACCTTATTCCAAACAGTATCCATCTCTTCTAAGGTGCATTTTTCAATATCCTTTCCCATGGATGCAAGTTCCGTCTCAACCTTTTTAAACCGGTCGGCAAACTTATAGATCGTCTTGTGAAGTACATTCTCTGTGTCGAGATTCAGAAATCGGGCAAGGTTAACGACAGAAAATAAGAGGTCACCCACCTCCTCTTCAATATTTTCCGGTTTATTTCCCCGAATTGCCTCCTTGACCTCTCCCAGTTCCTCGTCTACCTTAGCAATCACGCCCTGTATGTTCGTCCAGTCAAAACCTACCTTGGCAACCTTCTTTTGTAGCTTTTGTGCCTTTTGGAGGGCGGGGAGATGCCTGGGCAGCCCGTCAACGATGGATTTTCTCTCTTCGTTGCCTTTTTCCTTTTTCTTGATCTCCTCCCATTGAAGAATTACTTCCTCTGGGGTTGTTGCTAAGGCATCTCCAAAGACATGGGGATGGCGACGCGTCATTTTATCAAGACAGAGTGCCATTACGCTGCCAATATCAAATACTCCCTTTTCCTTAGCAATCTGACAGTGAAAAATAATATGAAAAAAGAGATCTGCCAGTTCTTCTTTGATTTTATCAGGGTTTCCTGAATCTATTGCATCTATTACCTCGTAAGTTTCTTCTACCAGGTGCGGTTTTAACGATGCATGGCTCTGTTCCTTATCCCATGGACATCCGTCCTTACTGCGCAACTTCCGCATGAGTTCTATCAAGTCCTGAAATAATGACATGGATTTATCTTTAGATATATTCATGAAAAGACTTCTTTTATAATAAGTATTTTAGAAATAATTAAAACTTGCCTGCCGGAGGTTGAAAGTTGTAGGTTATTGCTTTGCGTCGAGGACTTACAACTTATAACTATTAACTTTATGTATAACAACACGAAACTAGGTGATTTTAACAATTATTTTTATTGAAGTCAAATATGGAGATGATAAACAATCAGCTATTCCTAATCGATAATGTGACCTACATCTTTTTCCTCGTTCACAGCATTCTTTAAACTTCTACAAATCAGAAGATAAAAGAATACAGCAAATAGTAACCTCCATAGTGCCTTGACCTTGAAAGCGCATTAATCGCTTTTATCTTGCCGTGCTTCGCTCCGCTAACATACAGCTAACGCTCTACTCAGCACGTTGTTACTTGAACTAAAATAACGTTGAAATATGTTTTTGAATTCCCTATACTCCTAATTCAAGTCAATCATTGTAACAATCTTAAGTTTTCAACTTGGGAAAATGAAGATGCAACAAGCAAAACAAATTTCTCAAAATTTTAAACTGCCTGTTGTGGTTATTTTTACAGCCCTACCTGTAGAATTTGAAGCAGTTGTTGCACATCTTGCAAAAACATATGAAGTTACACATCCCAAAGGAACGGTATATGAATGTGGTGAATTTTATTCTCCAGGGCAATCATGGGAAGTAGCAGTAGTAGAAACTGGACCTGGTAATATATCCGCAGCTTTAGAAGTTCACTGTGCAATAAATTATTTTGATCCCAAGATTATACTGTTTGTAGGAATAGCGGGAGGAATTAAGGATGTGTCTCTTGGTGACGTTATAGCTGGTACTAAAGTTTATGGATATGAATCAGGGAAAGTTGAATCAGAATGTTTTAAACAGAGACCTGTTTCATTTGAACCAAGTTACCGTTTAAAACAACGTGCAATGGCCGTTGCAAGGAAAAATGAATGGCAACAAAGATTGAGAAATGACAATCCAGCTTCTTTGCCAAGAGCTTTTGTAGGACCAATAGCAGCGGGTGAAAAAGTAATAGCAAGTACAGAGTCACCATTGTATCAATTTATCAAAGATAATTATAGCGACGCACTTGGGGTTGAGATGGAAGGATTTGGTTTTCACGAAGCTGCCCACCACAGTGGTGTTGATGCTATTCTGATACGAGCTGTATCAGATCTTATTGATGGAAAAAGCAAATCAGATGCAACTGGAAGTCAGGAAAAAGCTTCACATAATGCGTCCGCTTTTGCTTTTGAACTTTTATCTAAATTTATAGTAGATGCTTCTCCTATAACTCCACCGATAATACAATCCGAAGAACAGAGGCCTGATTTATCAATAAAAAAGACTCAACCGGAGGCTGAAATAATTTCTTTAGAAAGGATTTTAAGCGCTTTTAAAAATGCCTCAACCAAGTTACTCACATGGCCTACAATTCTTGGGAAGGATAAATGGCTGGAACGACGGGAAATCAAACTGCTGTTATCTCTTTTTGAAACACAGAAAAATACAACGACTCTATTATTAGGTGGCCCTGGTAGTGGAAAGTCTGCTCTTTTAGCTAAATTTGGGAACTTAATAGTTTCAAGAGGTTTTCCCATACTTGCAATAAAAGCAGATACCCTTGATGTATCGATAGATACTTTTGAAAAACTTGCAGAGTCTTTGAATTTACCTGTAAACAATCCAATTGTTTGTATCGAAAAAATAGCAAGTACAAGTAAATTATTAGTGCTTATAGATCAATTGGATGCGCTTGGTGATTTGGTAGATTTAAAATCACAGCGTTTAAACGTATTATTGAATTTAATAAAAGCAATATCTGGACATCCAAATGTTTTTATATTAGCTTCTTGCAGAAACTTTGAATATAACCATGACGCACGCCTAAAGTCAATTAACGCTGAGACATTAGCATTAGAGCAGCCCTCATGGGAGGCTATTGCTACTATACTAAAAGAACACAATATTCAAGAAACTGATTGGAGTGAGAATTTTCGTCAACTTCTTACAACACCTTTGCATTTACGAACATTCTTAGAGATATCTTCATCCTCAACAGAAAAACCCATTTTTGATTCTTATCAATCTATGCTTGAGGCACTTTGGAAGATAAAAGTTTTAAATGACGGTGGAATTCAAGGACGTAGTGAACTATTAGAGAAAATTGCAGCTAAAATGGGTGAGCAGGAAACATTGTGGTTACCAATTATTCTCTTTGAAGATCAATTAAAACAAATAGAATCACTTGAAGCGGCTGGCATATTATTACGTGGTAATGATGGTAGGACTATAGGATTTTCTCACCAAACTTTATTTGATTATGCTCGTGCCCGTG
>JAUQXU010000167.1 GCA_030837935.1 Candidatus Brocadia sp. | reverse complement strand
GGGAGCAGTCTATGCACCTATGGCGCATTGGGTGTGGGCTACGGACGGTTGGCTATTTAAATTAGGCGCATTGGATTTTGCTGGTGGAACAGTTGTTCACATTTGTTCTGGCGCCTCCGGAGCTGCCTTAATGATGCTTGTAGGAAAACGGAAAGGTTTTCCGAAAGAAATAAAGCCTCCGCATAATTTACCTTTCATGATGTTGGGTACTGGCTTATTGTGGTTTGGCTGGTTTGGTTTTAATGCGGGTAGTGCAGTAGCCGCCGACGGCCTCGCTGCAAG
The DNA here is from genome assembly GCA_030837935.1 of Candidatus Brocadia sp. Classification (GTDB taxonomy): domain Bacteria; phylum Planctomycetota; class Brocadiia; order Brocadiales; family Brocadiaceae; genus Brocadia. The sequence continues at coordinate 4,596 of JAUQXU010000167.1, read as the reverse complement.
CGCATTTGTAGTTACTAATACTGCAGCGGCCACGGCTGGCTTTACCTGGTCTGTTTTGGAATGGATACATCATAAGAAACCAACCATACTCGGCGCCTGTTCTGGTGCTGTAGCCGGATTGGTTGCCATTACACCAGCATCGGGTTTTGTAGGCCCTATGGCATCGATCGCAATCGGTGTTGGTGGAGGTCTGGTGTGTTTCTACTGCGTAACAAAGATGAAGAAGGCCTTTGGATACGATGATGCCCTTGACGTCATTGGTGTGCATGCAATGGGTGGAACCTGGGGTGCATTTGCAACGGGTATCTTTTGCAGTACCAGCGTAAATCCTGCCGGTTTTGATGGAGCAATTTATGGGAATTTTGTTCCCCTGGGAAAACAGTGGATTGGTATCCTCGCTGCGTGGGGATGGTCTTTTGGTATAACAACGCTCTTAGGCTGGTTTGTACATGCGACCGTTGGCTTAAGACCAAGCGAATCAGAAGAAATTGCCGGTATGGATATTTCGCAGCATAAGGAAATTGCTTACCACTATTACGAGACGGAAAGCACGTAATGATTTATGGCATTGTTACGCTTAGAATACCATGACCCGTTCATTGCTTCAGACATTAGGGCATTTTAATTATGAAGGAGGTTTATATAATGAAAAAGATTGAGGCGATCATCAGACCAGAACGGTTATCGATTGTGAAGGATGCCTTAGAAGAATTAGGGTATCCGGGTATGACCGTAACCGATGTAAAAGGACACGGAGCTCAGCGTGGAATAACTGAGCAATGGCGCGGAAGGACATTCCGGGTAGACTTGCTGTCGAAGGTGAAGATAGAGATGGTTGTTTCTGACGAAGAAGTAGAAAAAATTGTTCAATGCATAACAAAGGAATCCCAAACAGGAAGTATTGGCGACGGGAAAATCTTTATCTCACCAATTGAGGATGTACTCCGTATCCGTACAGGCGAGAGAGGCGATAAAGCTGTCTAGTATATCGTTTCATAACCAATGCAAATATTATTGTGGAAAGCGGGGGAGACGAAGCGATCTCTGACATTATCGGGACGTAAGCCTGCCTCGCTTTCGGTCGCCATAACAAACAATTGGTAAAGTTTTCACTGAAACGGTTATCAGTCTTTCCTGTGTATACTTTCGACATCATTGTAGAATGGGCGTTGAGTTTTTATAAACTCAACGCCCTTGTTTTTTATTATATCTGCATTTTGAAGGCACATGATTAAAAAGAATAAGAGCTTATTATCGATGTGGTTTTTTCAGAATCTGCTGAAATATAGAGAGATACAACATTTTGTAACAACGAGAATTGGCGGTTTTAGTAACCAGCCGTATGATTCTCTCAATCTGGGATTTCATGTTGGAGACAATCCGGAAATAGTGACGAAGAACCGCGAGCGGCTTGCATTAGCACTCGGAATTCCATTAACCAATTTTACCATCGCCAGGCAAATCCACGGCAGTAACGTAGAAATTATAACAGATGATTTACGAGGCAGTGGTGCATTTCATCATGAAACAGCTATAAACGCAACCGATGCTATGGTAACAAGTGCTCCTCATATCTGTCTTATGGTACTCCAGGCTGATTGCGTTCCTATTTTGTTCTTTGACGTAAAGAAAAGGGTAATAGGCGTTGCCCATGCAGGATGGAGAGGGACAATTCGCATGGTGGCACAAAACACCGTAAAGATCCTGCAGGAAAAATTCAACTGCTTGCCAAAGGATATTCTTGCGGGAATTGGACCCTCTATCGGACCGTGCTGCAATGAGATTGGCCAGGAAACCATTGCTCAGATCAAGAAAGTTTTCCACAATGGAAACGGATACATCTGCAAAGAGACTCACCGGGGCAAGGGCTATTTCAATTTATGGGAAGCAAACAAGACACAACTGATGCATATGGGTATTCCTGAGAAGAACATAGAAATCTCCCGGATATGTACCAGGTGTAATCACAAACTATTATTTTCATACCGCCAACAGAATACGGAAACGGGGAGATTTGGGGCGGGAATCATGCTTACGTAGTGCTGAGAGAGTCTCACGAAATGCATTATCTCAGATTGTTTATAATGGTTATTGAGTTTACTCCGCAAATATCAACATATTGTACTATCACAGCCTCAAATACTCCTGCTCGTGGTAATTTACAGAGCCAACCCGACCTTCGCAATTCGAAGGTTAGATAAGCAGCAAAATCAGTAAATACAAGGAGTCATCTGAAAAGGTAGGCACTACAGCCCGTTTTGAAAATTCACCTCCTGAAAATCAAGGATTTCCCGGCGATGTATGCCTAAAAATGACTGTTTTTTAGCGCGAATTGCGAAGGTCGGGTTAATCACACGATGACTTCATAGTGTTTAGGCTTTGTTTGACCTTTTACTGATAATCAAATTAATAATTTCCCGGTATTTCTTTAGCCTTGCATCCTGTTCCACCCTGAATCGAAGTGGTTGATGGCCTCTGCGGCATGTGGTGGCAAACTCACACCATTCACATTTTTGTGTATCTTCTGCAGGCGAAACGGGGAGGATGCCTTCGCGAATGATGCGGAGAAATTCTTTCAATGTCTCCCAGTATTGCTCCTTATACTCCATCCAGTCGTTATTGCTGATGGTCTTTTTTTGAGGATATATTTGCCCCTTCTTTTCCTCCATATCCTGTGCAACGTAAACAAAGGATGCCTCATCCAATTTAACCTGGCCCGGAGGAATGTGACCCTTCTTAATTTCTTCTGACAGTAAATGTTCTGCCATGATGATATAAAATGGGATTTGTAATTTTTGACCACGAATGGCTGCCCTTATAAGATTTTCCTTAGTAACCCCCCCTGATTTGTAATCGAGCACACGGAAGCTAACACCATTTTCCCCTTTTTTCACGTCTATGCGGTCAATCTTTCCCTTAAATGCTATCCTTGAAGTATCTCCTTGTTTGAAATGCTCAGGAATGAGTTTGTGCAAGTCGTTTTGTGAACTGAGTTTTACCGCCTTTTCAATATACGTGGGTACATAGCCCGTTTGTTCGATGTGTTCAAGGTCCCATGATAAAAATCTTGTGAGAAAATCGAGCATCTCCTCTTTTTCGATTTCCCAGATGATGGGGTATGGAATCGGTATCTGTTGTTCTATCTCCGCGAAATATTTTTGAGCAATACTATGCAAAAGTTCTGTAGGATTACACGGCAAAAAGTTCTTTTTTGTGGTTGATTTTTTTACTCCCCCTTCATCCCCCCGTTGTAAAGGTGGGAGTAAAGAATGTGTCTTTTGATAGTCACTATGCTGTTCTACTGAATTTAATTTATATCCCTTTGTGTCAAAATATCTTTTTTCTATCAAGATGTTATAAACATCCCTCAGTATGTTGTGATAAAGGGTACCAAGTTCCACGGCTGCAATCATTTCAGCCGTTTCAGGCTCTTCTAGAGACTTCAATTCAAGGATCTTGCTCATAAAAAACTTAAACGGGCATGTACCAAAGGTCTCCAGCGTAGTAGGACTAAAACCCCGGCATGCCTGTTCATTCAACCATCCGGACATATCGCCAACGACCCCATCGAATGAAGTTAGATGGGAGTTGTAACTTTCCATAAAACCCAAGGCTGATTGTGAACGATCAAACATATCCCGGTTGATTCCAAAGGCCTTCATAAAACAGTCAGGATCTATGCGGTCAACGGCCATTCGGATACCAACCTCTTTGGGTATAAGCAAAGACATTTCTTGCTTGCATAGTTTATCCTTAATACCACGCGGCACATAAACTTCGTATTCCGCCTTTTCCCAAGGATACGGCGCTTTCGCTGATGTGCTTTTCATATTTTGAAAAATATCCATGAGATAATGGGATTGAACCTTCGGTTTACCCGCTTCATCTGAACGTTCATGGAGGAGATAGAGACGTTCCCGTGCAGCATTTAACAAGAAGGAAAAGAGCAGTCGTTCTTCGTCAAATCCTCTGAGCTTTTCAGGAATGACATTTCCCAGCACTTCGGAGAGCCGGCGACGGACATGGTCTCTCAAGAAGGGTTCTTCAGAGATAGCGCGGGGGAATACCTTTTCATTGAGACCCAATACAAATAAAGCACGAAAAGGAATGCCCCGGGCAGTCATGGCATCCAGGACATTCACACCCCTGCCGTTTCTCAATCCAATGGGCAATGCCCCCTCCTGACAGGCTTCTACAAAGGTATCGATAAATTGATCCCGTGTAACCTCTTCACCAAGACAGTCCAGGGTGCATAAAGTGCGTAAGATTTTCCGTATTAAATCTAGTATTAGGCGGTCTCTTTCTTTATCTTCCGGATTCATGCCGTCTGAAGGCATGTGGATATATTTTTTGAGAAAATCGGTTGTTTTTTGACCCATAATAGTCCACGTTGCCTTTTCTGGCATGGAAGATAAGTCATTTGATAAGATGCGCAGGATATTTTGCAGAAGTTCAATTTGATCGGTAGGAATGTGGATACTCATTCCTGTCTCTTCATCAGCCGGGAACCTGTTTTTGCTTCCCCTTGATCCCCTTTCGCAAGGGAGGGCATAAGGGGAGGTTTCTTCCTTTCCTATGTCTTCTTTTTTCCCATTA
>JAUQXU010000166.1 GCA_030837935.1 Candidatus Brocadia sp. | reverse complement strand
ATATCCACCCCAAGATGCACACTCAAATTGGCTTGCGGGTCCATATCAATAGTCAATACCTTTTTCCCCAGCGTTGCGAGACAGGCACCCAAGTTTGCAGTTGTCGTGGTTTTCCCTACGCCTCCCTTCTGGTTAAGCAATGCAATACTTCTCATTCCGTACATCCTCCTGTCTAAAGGTAGGTCTTGTAAACGGCACAAGCTTCAGAGATTTATTGTTATGATGAACAAGAATTCACATCGATGTAAGAATATATTAAGTAAACTGCCAGAAAGTTTAGCATTTCTCATGGAAATTTCAAGCTATAAATTTAAGATAATTGATTACTTATTCATTTTTGTGGCTTCTAAAAATCTCCTCAGCATCATGGTATTTTTTTGACATGGCTGCTTCACTCTCTTTCAAGGTATATATACGGTTAATAATCTTTGACATCAACTCGGTTGCCAAAATCGCCTGCTCACGAGCAATCCTCAGAATTGGCCTTGGTATAGGAGGTGTTTTTTTTACAGCATCCCATAGAATACGGGCATCGACATTAAACTGTGCGGCGCTGTCATATACACTGAACTTTGAACGAAGTGGATTGGAAATCGTCACGCAATGTGCACCAATCACGGTATTTTCGTCAAGGCAGAGTGGCATTGAAAGCATGGTTAAACCGCCCGGGCACACGTCCTCAAAGGGCTTTTTGAATTGGATGGCACTCTTCGCCAGCTCACGGCTGTATGACAGACATAAATCTTTTCGTCCGCTGACAAACCGAAGTGTTTTGCAATACGAAGAGGCATTAATTTCGCTAATCACCTCTCCATCCACATCATGCACAATGTCGCTGGTGTTCAAGATGCTCATCAAATAGAGCTGAATGGTGGAAATGAGTTCTTTTTCAAAATCGATCTTTAATCGTCTAACCGGGTCCATCCGATTTTTTCCCTGATATATATTTTAAAACAATTACGTCGTGGTGAAACGAGAAAGGAGATTTTTAATAGAGTATTTATACACTAAATGAAGGGTGTTTTCAACAAAACTTGTAAGATTTTTTGCTGGTTGGGTACGAAGGCCTTTCTGATAGACTGTTTATTGAACTGCAATAATTACGTAAATTTTTACTATGCTATTACCATGGAAAAGACAGACCTCCTTAATATCTGGATACAGACATCAGACTTGTTTTTTTCTTCCGTCCCATCTCCTGCCGCAACGGTGAGACTTACGGTGATTTCTTCTGCAATTTCTGTTCTAAAGTTACCTTTATATCTTGACAAAGACTTCCGGCCTGATTATGCTAACACCTTTACACTGGAAGCAGATATTTAAGCTTTACCGTAGAGCAAATAATTTAATATTTCACTTTTTGTGGGAGGAAATGAATGATGAGGATGAATAGATATTTATTTCTTGGATTTGTAGCTATTGTTCTGTCATTTAGTATCTCCAGTACACTTTTTGCTGAACCTGTTTGGTCAATCGAAGGTGAATATTTTGAGGGATGTACCTGCAATCCAGGCTGTCCGTGCCTGTTTGGGAGCGAACCTACTCATAACAAGACGTGTAAAATTACCGGTGTTTTTCATATCCGGAAGGGAAATTACGGACAACATTCACTAGCTGGCCAAACCGTCATTGGCATAACGGACTTAAC
>JAUQXU010000165.1 GCA_030837935.1 Candidatus Brocadia sp. | reverse complement strand
AAAAGTGACATAAAATGAATAACCAGCAACCCAACAATCCCCTTCACGGAATAACGCTGGAAATGATTCTTACCCAGCTGGTAGAACACTACGGTTGGGAAGAAATGGGAAGGATCATCAATATCAGGTCATTTAACAATGATCCAAGTATCAAGTCCAGTTTGAAATTTCTGAGAAAAACTCCCTGGGCAAGAAAAAAAGTTGAAGACTTGTATTTGAGGTACACAAAGCGTTTTGGCGATAAACATAAAAAGTAGGGACTTAAAATAAAAACTGTACAATTTCAGGGAAGTAGTCAATAGTTAACACCATTTTCCTGTTCCCTTCTCACCACCTATCGACTTGGGGCTGCTTGCAAGTACCAGATATTTGTTCGCCTGCCTTATTGCAGACTTTGTCGATGGGCTTCAGAAGGTAATGTTTCCATATCCCCCTGCGCCATCCTAGCTACATGGCTTTGGCTTTTACCATGACGGGACTCTCACCTGTTAGAAGTCGCTACCCTTCGCTGGGCACGCCAATCTGCAAGATTGAACCAGCATAATGCATAATTGCCATTACTCATTCCACAATCACAATCAAATGATTATCGTTTTTGAAGACCTGACGGGCCAGGCGTTCCACGTCCTGCACCGTGACCTTTTTCAGCCTTTCAGCCTCCTGATCGTCAGCTTCCGGTACTTTGCCATCAAGTACCTGCATACTGATATAATAAGCCTGGCTTACCCGATCCAGTCGCCGCATGCCACGGCGTCCTAACATAGCGTTGATTGTCTTCTGCACTTCTTTCTCTTCAAAGGTTGCTTCACGAATCGCACGAATCTCTTCACGAATGCCTGCAATGGCACGGTCGATATTTTCCAGTCGTGTGCCCATGGTAATACGATACCACTGGACACCGTGGTATTTATGGAATCCCATGCCAAGGCTATAGGCAAGTCCCTGTTTTTCACGAAGGTTAAAGGCGAGCCGGTCATTGAAGATATTCTCTAAGATATACAACGCGGGCAGGTCGTCCTCGCTGACCTCACACACATTTGCTACAGAAATATACGATTGCTGCTTCCCCATCTTTTCACGTATCGTCGTACCAAGAGATTTAAACTGCGGTGCAAACGCTGGTGGTTGCCATCCTGCTTCACCCCATTGACCGCCAAAATGTTGACTGACTAATGACAGCGCCTTTTCAATTGTTATATTACCGGAGATAACCAGTATGAGATTCGCCGGGTTATAAAACTTTTGGTGGAAGTCTTGCACATCTTTCAATTGAATCTTTTCCAGTTGTTTAGGATCACCAAACAACCGGCCAAAACCCGGATTCTCTTTGAGCAGGTTATCATAAAAGATGCGGTCTGCTACCTTTGGTGTACTCATTTCAGCATCTGCTGATAACGATACAACTTCTTTTTTGGCATCAATAAAGGCCTTTTCAGTAAGATTCGGCTGCAACACCAGTTCCGAAAGCAGTTTTAAACCCGTCTCAAAAAAAGTATCTACAAGCTTTAAACGCATGTAAGCAAAACGAGGGGTATGATAATAGTCGTCAAAGGGGATGCTGGGATCATCATAAAGTTTCAATTCGGCGCCGATGGACTCGCATGCTTGATAAAACGCATTATCCGGGTGTTCCACGGTTCCGCCATCGAGGAGCATGCGTTGTAAAGTCTCTGTCATACCCCACTTCTCTTTCCCTTCGCTCAAGCTGCGCTCCTTTGCCAATACATGCATGCCAACGACCCGGCTGTCCTGGTTCTCTTTTACTACAACCGTTAGACCATTTTTCAGCGTTTCCATTTTATATTGATTGACCGATTGAGCTGTTACCTCCCCGGTTATTTTTTCACTCGGGGGAGACATCAGTGTAACAACAGGCACCTGTGCGCTGAGGTATTGTTCAACAACTTTTTGAATAGATTGCGGCGTTACCTTCATCACACCATCCATATGGTCGCGAAGAAGGCCATAGCCACCAGCAGCCAGATAGCCCGATTTCATCATACCGTAGTAGTGCAAACTTTCCTGCAAATAAAGTTCGTGCGTTGCTCTCGCTATCAGCGATGATTGCACTTCAAAGACCGGGATTGTGTTTTTTGTCATGTCTTGTACTGCCTTAATAATTAATTCGACCACATGTTCTGTATCAGCCTTTATAGGGAGCTCGGCAGATATCTGTAATGTTGAAAAGTCACGGTTGAATTCCATGCTTGTATCAATCGTTTCAACCATATCTTTATATGGTTCCTGTTTGAATAATGTTTTCAGTACAGCATTCTCTCTTCCGCCGAGAAATTCAGATAGCAATACCAGCGCTTGAAAATCATCAGAAACCGGCGATGGCAATAGATAACCAAGGGTCAGGTATTGACGATCCTTTGGAAATTTGCCCATCCCATTTGCCTTGATAATGCGTAATTTTTGTGGTGAGTGAAGGGTGATGGCTTTGTGCTCCGGTATGGGTCCTGCCGGATACAGACCATACTTTTCTTTCACCAATTTCACCATCTCCGGGGTTGAAAAATCACCGATTACCATCAAGGTCATGTTGTTGGGCGCATACCATGTTCGATAATATTCCCATACGCTTTCACGTTTGAGATGTGAAATGGTGGAAACCGTCCCAAGCACTGGACGCTCATACGGTGTACCGGCATAAAAAGTCCTCTGAAAATTATTGTTGACCTGCTGCTCAGGGCGGTCTGCGCCCTTGCCTATTTCTTCGATGACTATGCCGCGTTCCTTTTCGAACTTTTCATCAGGCAGGGTAGAATTAAAGAGCATGTCGGCATGGATGTCCATCCCTTGAGCGATGTACTCCTTCGGCATAAGGATCATGTAATTGGTATAATCCTGGCCAGTATGGGCGTTGTTATAGCCACCGTAAAAATCCATTTCGTCGTAAATCTGTTTCTGCGTACGTGTTTTTGTGCCATTGAATAACAGGTGTTCAAGAAAGTGAGCCGATCCATTGCTGGCCTCATCTTCATTCCGGCTGCCGGTCTTAACAATAGCAACCGCTGCTATCATGGGACTGGCGTGATTTTCAACAAGAATAACTTCCATGCCATTATCCAGGTAAAATACCGTAGATTGCTGAGTTTCTTGAAATAAAGACGATATTTGGCCGTTTTGATCTTTTCCATAGCACAGATGGCATCCCATCCAGATGAATATTCCGAAGATTGCAATGAGGGTTCTTATGCCTTTTTGCACATTCAACTGAAAATCCCGGGTTTTCAACAGACAATAGAATTTGAGTATATATGACATAGTTCTTTCCTCAGTTTTTGTTGTGAATGTTTCTTTAAGATACACCTTTCCTCCAATCGACACCTTATCAAATAAAACGTACTTATTGTACCAGCAACCTGACGAACTTCAAAAAACTATCTTATAGTATTATCAGATTTTTAGTTTTTCCTTGACATCCAATACTATATGTGCTTAAAGTGGCGCTAGTAATGTCATTTTGCAAAAGTGCAAAACATACGATAAAGGCAAACCCTGAGTGATCAGGTGGCGCAAAGTAAAAGGGTCTTTTAAATACACAAGGATGTAGTTTAAGACGATACCTTATCCTGTAGTGAAAAAGATAGCCTTACTGCCGAAGATGTTTTTAAGAGAACATTTTTGCAGTAAGGCTTTTTTATTTTTATGAACAAAGAAACAGAAAACCAAAACTCATCTTCCCAATTCCTTAAAACGGATAGAGGCAAAACTAAATCCAATGCGATTGAAACGCCTTCAATTGCCTTGCCAAAAGGTGGAGGTGCTATAAAAGGCATTGATGAGAAGTTTTCTGTGAATGCGGTAAATGGCACCGTTTCTTTTTCTATTCCACTTCCATTTTCTCGTGCTCGCGGTGTTACTCCAGCTCTCAATTTAGCTTACAATTCCGGCGCCGGAAATGGTGTTTTTGGGTTAGGGTGGGCTCTGAGTTTGCCATCTATAAAACGTAAAACCGCTAAAAAACTCCCTCAGTATCTGGATGATGTAGATTCGGATATCTTTCTCTTTTCTGAGGCAGAAGACCTTGTTCCGGAATTCAGAAAAGAGATAGATGGCAGTTTTAGCATAGATACAGATGGGGACTATATAATCAAAGAAAAAGATTCAGCAGACGGCATATTTACTATTCGATTCTATAAACCGAGAATTGAAGGTTTATTTGCCCGTATAGAAAGATGGTTGCATAAAACAGCCGGTGAAATTCGATGGCGGGTAATCACCAAAGAAAACGTAACTACCCTTTTCGGTTGGAGCGCCAATTCAAGGATTGCCGACCTTACGGGTGCCAATAAAATATTTGAATGGCTGCCTGAATTTGTCTTTGACGACAAAGGCAATTGCACTCATTACATCTATAAGAAAGAAGACGACAAAGGATTTAACCCTTCTCTGTTACACAATAGAAACCGCACTGAGAACGGAAACATTACTTACACCAACCGGTATTTAGAAAAGGTATTATACGGCAACAAAACGCCCTATAAGAGTTTTAATGATGCCTATCCAAATGAAACAGATTATCTGTTCCAAACGGTATTTGATTACGGAGAGTATGACACGAACGCCCCATATACCAAAATAAAGGATTGGGATTTCAGAACGGATGCCTATTCGGAATACAAGGCCGGTTTTGAGATAAGAACCACAAGACTCTGCAAAAGGGTTTTGCTGTTTCACTATTTTACTGAACTTCCCGGTGGTTCGGCTTTGGTAAAATCCCTGAACTTTGAATATGATACTTCAATCAAAGAAGATTTTACCTTCTTAAAATCCATCACCACCTTTGGATACATTAAGCAAACAGATGGAACCTATACACATAAAACCCTACCCGCTACTGAATTTGAATATCAAAAACATGATTGGAATAAAGATGTAAAATCCATTTCACCTGATGCTTTAGTTCATGCACCCGCCGGCTTGAATGAACCGCCCTATCAATTCACTGATTTATTTAACGAGGGACTCTCTGGAATACTCACCGAACAAGCCGATGGCTGGTATTACAAGCGCAATCTGGGTGATGGCAAATTTGAACAGGCAAAGTTGGTGACCCCAAAGCCATCTTTTGCCGGTGTTGGCAGTCAGTTGCAATTAGCTGATTTGGACGCTGATGGCGGAAAACAACTGGTGAGCTACAGCTCTCAACCCAGAGGATATTTTGAGCTCAGTGATGAGGACGAATGGCAACCATTCCGTACTTTTGAAAGCCTTCCAAATATTGATTTGGGTGATGCCAATACCCGTATGCTTGACCTGAATGGTGATGGCATGCCTGATGTTTTAATAACCGAAGATAATGTATTTACCTGGTATGCGTCTGCCGGTAAAAAAGGTTACAAACAAGCCTATAAAACCACAAAGCCATTTGATGAAGAGAAGGGTCCTCATCTTGTATTTGCCGACCCAGCACAAACCATCTATCTGGCGGATATGTCGGGCGATGGCATGACGGATATTGTCCGCATTCGCAATGGTGAAGTGTGTTACTGGCCCAACTTAGGCTATGGAAAATTCGGGGCTAAAGTAGGCATGGATAACGCCCCTGTTTTTGACCATCCCGATGCCTTTAATCCGGCATATTTACGCTTGGCAGACATAGATGGATCAGGCACTACCGATATTATTTATTTAGGTGAAAATAAATTCACCTGCTGGATGAACTTAAGCGGCAATGCATTCAGCACCATGCCTTTTGAAATAGATATTTTCCCAGAAATACACAATCAAGTAAAAATCACAGTTACCGATCTTTTGGGCAATGGCGTAGCCTGTATCGTGTGGTCCAGCAATTTGCTTAAAAACAAAAACACATCACTGAAGTACATTGACCTGACAAACAGCAAGAAACCGCACATCATGGTCTTTTATAAAAACAATCTGGGCAAAGAAGTAACTCTCGAATACACGCCTTCCACCAAATTTTATATTGAAGATAAATTAGCAGGAAGGCCATGGGTAACCAAACTGCATTTTCCGGTACATTGCATATCCAAAACTGAAACCAGAGATAGGATTTCAGGTTATCGCTTTGTGAGTTCCTATAAATACCATCACGGCTACTATGACCATGCCGAACAGGAATTCAGGGGTTTTGGTATGGTGGAGCAAACAGATGCGGAACATTTTGATCACTGGGTAAAAGGTAATGCCAGTAATATTGTGGACAAAACCCTGCATCAGGAACCTGTCATTACAAAATCCTGGTTTCATACCGGAGCGTTTTTGAACAGGGAAAAAATACTCAACCAATTTACCCATGAATACTGGTATGAAGAAATGAACCGGCAGGGCTTTCCGGTAGTTAATCATGAAGCGCCTTTGCCTGATGCACGGCTCATTGCTGCGCCGGGATTAGATGCATCCATCGTAGACCATCTCAGCGCCCAGGAATGGCGGGAAGCCTTGCGTTCTTGTAAAAGCATGGCATTGCGTTCAGAGGTATTTGCTAATGATGCCCCGCTTGTTGGCGCTACGCCTGCTCAGCGTCAGAAAGAATTAACCCCCTATTCCGTTGCCACACACAATTGCATCATTGAACTCCTGCAACCCAAAGGCAAAAACAAACACGCTATTTTTGTGGTAAAGGAAAGCGAAACCGTCACCTACAGCTATGAGCGAGATACCGAAGACCCTCGCATTGCCCATACCCTGAATATCAAATTAGATGAATATGGAAATGTATTAGAATCGGCTGCTGTTGTGTATCCTCGAAGGTTGGCAAGTGCTGCCTTGCCTGCCAAAACACAACAAGCTCAAAATACTACCACCATTATTTATACCCAAAATCGCTTTACCAATGATGTAATAGCCGACGATGATTATCGCCTGCGTTTGCAATCAGAAGTAAAAACCTATGAACTGAAAGGTGTGGTAAAAGCCAATCCTTTATACGCAGTAAATGATTTTGAGAATATCCTTACAACTGCCAATGAAGTAAATTATCATCAAATTGATACAAACCCTGCCCCCGGAACTTCACAGAAAAGATTAATAGAGCATCTACGGACCACATTTTATAAGAATGACCTCACCAGCGCTTTAGCTTTACATCAGTTAGAATCAAAAGGACTTCCTTTTGAAAGCTATCAATTGGCCTATACGCCAACTCTTATTGCCAATATTTTTGGCGCAAAGGTAAATGCCGCCCTAATGCTGGAAGGCAAATTCACCCATAGCGAAGGAGATGACAACTGGTGGATTCGTTCGGGCACTACCCAATTTATCGAAGGATTAGAAACCGCAGCCGATGCTCAAAACCGCTTCTATGTGCCCATTTCTTATACAGACCCGTATGGCTCTAAAACAAAGGTGAAATATTACGGCAACTATTTCCTGTTCATTGAAGAAACCGAAGATGCATTAGGCAATAAGACAGAGGTAGATCTTTTTAATTTCCGCACCCTTTCACCGCAACGAATGAAAGATTCCAATGACAATATCTCCGAAGCCATCACCGACGAAATGAGCTTGGTGAAGGCCATGGCAGTGTTTGGTAAAGGTAACGAAGCGGATGATTTAACAGGGTTAAATGAATTTACTACTGCTGCCGAAAAAACTCAGGTTACAAATTTTTTCAATGCGCCTGACTCTGTTCAATTAACTAACCTTGGGAAAAACATACTACAACATGCCACAGCAAGATTTGTCTATGACTTTGATGCTTATAAAACTTCCGGAAAACCTGTAGTAGTCGCCTCCATTGTTCGGGAAGAACATTTTCAATTGAACAACAATTCGCCTGTTCAACTCAGTTTTGAATATTCCAACGGGCTTGGACAGGTGGTGATGAAAAAAGTACAGGCAGAACCTGGTCAAGCAAAGCAAGTTATCGTCAATCCTGATGATACTTACACTATTACTGATATTAATACTGCCGCACTCAATCCCAAACAACTTCGCTGGATAGGCAACGGCAGAACAGTTGTAAATAATAAAGACAATGTCATAAAACAATACGAACCCTATTTCTCTGTAACGCATCAATACGAAGACCTGAAAGAGTTGGTGGAAACAGGGGTTACGCCCTTGATGTATTACGATGCCATAGGGCGACTCATCAAAACCGAAAGGCCCGATGCTACTTTCTCAAAAATCGAATTTGATACATGGAAGCAATACATCCATGACCCCAACGATACGATTTTGGAATCATCATGGTATCATAACCGCACCAACCGCCTGATAGATGCCGAACTAATTGTGGAAGGCAAAGACCCTGGCAGAGAAAAAATAGCAGTCGATAAAGCCGCCAGACATGCCAACACACCATCAACACAACACTTTGATACTTTAGGAAGACCTGTATTGTGGGTTGACCATAATAAGAATTTGGTTACTGATGCAAATGAATTTTACCATACCAAAGTAAATCTTGATACTGAAGGAAATCTAAGAAGCGTAACCGATGCCCGGGGCAATGTGGTTATGCAATATAAATATGATATGGTGGGCAACAAGGTATATCAAAACAGCATGGATGCCGGGCAGAGGTGGTTGCTGATTAATATCCTTGGCAACCCGCTGCGAACATGGGACGAACGCACTCATGAGTTACAATATTTTTACGATATCTTGCACCGCCCCACACAAAGCAAAGTATTGGGCGGCGATGGCAACACCCCGCTGGAGCATGTTTTTAACCGGATTATCTACGGAGAAACTGAACCTAATCCCGAACTGAAAAATCTCAGAGGGCAGATTATAAGGCACTATGACACTGGCGGACTCATAGAAACCCCTGAATACGACTTCAAAGGACAACCAAAATCTACCACACGTAAGGTATTTAAAAATTATAAAGGTGTTGCCAACTGGATAGATGCCAACCTGGTTACAGACCTTGAAGCCGCTCCTTATACCTTTATTACAGAAACGGACGCCCTCGGCAGAATTACCCAACAAACCGCCCCTGATGGCAGCATCATCACCCCTTCATACAACGAAGCAGGATTGCTCAATGGCGAAACCGTTACCCATGCCGACCCCGCTATTACCACAACCTACATCAAAGACATTGACTACAACGAAAAAGGGCAACGCAATAAAATCATTTATGGCAATGATGTGGTTACCAGATTTTATTACGACAAAGAGACTTTCCGGCTCAAACGATTAGAAACCAAAAGGCAAAACAACGACCCGCTGCAGGATTGGTATTACACCTTTGATCCGGTAGGCAACATCACCCATATTGAAGACAAAAACATCCCGGTTGTATTCTTTAATAACCAAAAAATTACAGGAGTATCTACCTACACCTACGATGCCCTCTATCGCTTGGTGGAAGCTACAGGCAGAGAAAATGATTCTGTTTTATCTTTCGGAAATCGCGATAACTGGAACGATGCACCTTTTATGCACCAATTAAATCCTGGCGACCCGATGGCAGTGCGTAATTATACGCAAAGCTACCAATACGACGGGGTAGGGAATATCCTGCAAATGAGGCATCAGGCAGCCGGCAACAACTGGACACGAGATTACAATTATCAGACAACAAACAACCGGTTAATCAGCACACAGGTTGGAGCAAATACATACAACTACCTACATCATGCCCAACACGGCTTTATGACTGCCATGCCCCATTTGGACGATATGGGATGGAACTTCAAAGAAGAACTGGTAAAAACCATACGCCAGAGACGCGTAGACGGCGGCACTCCCGAAACCACTTATTACCAATACGATGCACAAGGACAGCGGATAAGAAAAATAACTGAAAACACAGCCAATGCGAGCATTACCCCTACAAAAAAAGAAGAACGGATATATATAGCCGGTTACGAAATCTACAAAAAACACAGTGGCAATCACGCAGGCTTAGAACGCGTCAGTCTGAGCCTGATGGACAAAGGGCATCGCTTTGTAATGATAGAAACGCGTAATGATGTGGATGATGGGACAGATAAACATCTGGTACGCTACCAACTGCATAACCATCTTGGCTCCGCCAGTATGGAATTGGATGGCGCCAGCGATGCAAAAGTGCTTTCTTATGAAGAATACCATCCTTTTGGCCCCACCGCCTATCAAGCCAAAAACACAGCCATAAAATCCACTGCAAAACGCTACCGGTATACGGGCAAGGAGCGGGATGAGGAGAGCGGATTCTATTATCACGGGGCGAGGTATTATGCGCTGTGGTTGGGGAGATGGACCAGAGCCGATCCCCAAGGTATGGCCGATGGAACCAACGTCTTCGCATATGCGCGGAATAATCCGATCGGTTTC
>JAUQXU010000164.1 GCA_030837935.1 Candidatus Brocadia sp. | reverse complement strand
TAAGTCATCTTTCTTCTTTACATGTATTTCAATATCACCTTCTTCATCAACTTTCGGGGTTTTTATCTTTATCTGACCGGTTGAAATAATATTATCAATTTCCGCTGCCCTTGTATTGACCTCTTTGATAATTCGTGATATCTCTATCTTAACAGGGTCGGTTTCGGTAGTTTCTAGTGTATCTTCTGTTATTTGGGTTGTATCCTGTTCATCCTGGGAATAAAGTTCAGCCGCTGAAAGCAAAAACACTGTCAAAAAGATGTAAAAAGGAGTTTTCATAAAATTTTATCTATAACTAATTGTAATTAATCATTAAATTAGCTAATATTTTATTAGTTTTCATCACTATATTACAGTAGATTTTAGACTCTAAAAACGTAAAAACTCGAGCGAAAGGACAACAAATTCAAATGAAAACCCGTATTGAAAAAGATTCCCTTGGAGAAATAGAAATTCCCTTTGATGCATATTACGGCGTACAAACCCAGCGTGCCGTGCATAACTTTCCTGTCAGCGGATGGAAAGCCCACCCGGTCATGGTTGATGCATATGTTTATATCAAAAAAGCGGCAGCTCTAACTAATTCAGAGCTTGGACTTCTTGATAAAAAAGCAGCAGCAGCAATAGTAAAGGCAGCAGATGAAGTGCTCTCAGGAAAACACAGAGACCATTTTGTAGTTGATGTTTACCAGGCAGGAGCCGGTACTTCGCATAACATGAACACCAACGAAGTACTTGCCAACCGTGCCATAGAGATCCTCGGCGGGAAACGCGGAGATTATAAGATAGTTAACCCAAACGATCATGTTAACATGGCGCAGTCAACAAACGATACTTTTCCTACTGCAATGCGTCTCGCCTCACTTATAATGGTACAAAAGCTCCTTCCTGTGATAAAACATTTCGAAAAGACGCTTGCAAAGAAAGCTAAAGAATTTTCGAAAGTGATAAAATCAGGCAGAACCCACCTGCAGGATGCCGCACCGATAACACTTGGACAGGAATTTGAAGGATATACAGAAATTGTAAAAAAACATTATGACCTTATTGCAGTTACACAGAAACATCTTGCCGAGCTTGGCATTGGCGGTACCGCAGTTGGCACAGGATTAAATACACATGTTAAATTCGGTGTGCTTATGGCGAAGAACCTTTCAAAGGTCACAGGACTTAAATTAAAACCAACCAGGAATTATTTTGAAGCAATGCAGAGTATGATGCCGTTCATGGAGCTTTCATCGGCAATCAACAACTTTGCGATCGATATGACGAAGATCACCAATGACCTGCGGCTGCTCTCATCAGGCCCAACCACCGGGTTTGCAGAAGTTATTATGCCTGCAGTCCAGCCGGGCTCATCAATTATGCCGGGGAAGGTGAATCCTTCAATGGCAGAGATGATGAACCAGGTGCTTTACCAGGTGATGGGGAATAATCACACTATAATGATGTGCTCACAGGCAGGCCAGCTTGAGCTTAACGTAATGATGCCGGTAATGGTATTCAATATTGTATGGATGATAGAGATACTGAAAAATGCATTAAGAGTATTTGATGATAAATGTGTTGCGGGACTTATAGCTGATGAGAAAAAATGCAGGGATTATGCAGAGAAATCTATAAGCATTGTAACAGCGCTTAATCCTATAATTGGCTATGCAAGGGCTGCGGAGATCGCTAAAGAATCAGTGAAAACGCACCGCTCGATTATGGATGTTATCCGCTCAAAGAACCTAATGCCGGAAAAAGAACTTAATAAGGTAATGGACCTTATGAAGCTTACAAAGCCGGGTCTGTAAAGTTAATTGATTGGTTCTGCTTAAAACGGGAAAAATAACCAGAAATTTGAGAATATGAATACCGCTTACGCGGAATGTAATACTTAATGAATCCGACACGTGCTGAAATAGACT
>JAUQXU010000163.1 GCA_030837935.1 Candidatus Brocadia sp. | reverse complement strand
TATCCCTTAAGGGGTACCAGTAACAATGCCCTTTTAGGGCTAATCAAGCCACCAGCTACGCTGGTGGTACTGACTTTCGGGACATTGGCTGACATCCTCCGTTAATCCTTCCTCTGCCATTGCCTTTTCAAAGGTCTGGTCAAGTTTCGCGCATTCTTTTGACAAACGGGTGCGTTTCATTCGCGCGAGCTTTTCCTCTACAGCTTTCTGAATAGCCTGGCTGCGATTCTGAAAAATACGTTCATTAACGAATCTATCTAACTGATTAATGTATTGCTCATCCAATGTGATCGCAATCTTTGTTTTGCCCATAAACACCTCCAGTATTACTTTATATCATACCTGTGGTTTCGTCAATTATTTTTTATGGCTAGAACATTTCTAGATGGTTGATGGATGGTTGTTGGTGTCAAATCTTGACAGGCTGTCCGGGAATTCAAATATTGCAAAAATCCAGGGAAGAGTGTAAGTGTCACTTTTTAAATGGTAAATCATTTATGCGATTATTAACTTTTAAGATGTGATACTCACCATACTTGTATTAATCATTAATCAAGGAGTGACCCCATTTGTCCCCTTGGTGTGCTTTTCGATGGTATATCAGGTGCGGCGATTACCATGAAATATAACCAGATTATTGCTGAACTAATGCGGAATAAAAAACTGCATGATAAGATAACGAATTTGAAGAAATAATTACTTAATATTTAAGATGTGACCCTTTCCTCTTCTTTCCTCTTTCCTCAGAGCGACAAGGCAGTTATAGACTTTTTCCATGAACAGATAGACCGGATAGAAAAGGCCGTACTGAAAGAGGTAAAACTGCGATATCCTTACGAAGAACTGCTCACAGTGCCGGGGATAGGCAAGATATTAGGGATAACGATCATGCTTGAGACCGGGGATATTAACCGGTTTCCCACGGTGTCAGATTATTCTTCATACTGTCGGTGTGTATCGTCAAAAAAAGTATCAAATGGAAAGAAGAAAGGAGAGGGCAATAAAAAGAACGGGAATAAGTATTTGGCGTGGGCGTATGTGGAAGCGGCAAATTTTATGGTGAGATATAGTGAGCCCGCCAGAAAATGGTATCAACGCAAGGCAGCGAAGACGAACAAAATCGTAGCAATCAAGGCATTGAGTAACAAGATAGCCAGGGCGTGTTACTTTATCATCAAAGACCAAACACCGTTTGATCCCAAGAAATTATTTCAATAGAACGGTGGGTGGAGCAGGGAACCAAAGAGACTTGTCCTCATAAAAATGGGGATACAAAGTGGTTTATAAAACCCGGAATAAATGGAAACTGTTCCACTCACCAGAGAAAGGAGTAAGGGAAAAAAGAGCAAGGATACTTTTATCAGGAATGGGGAAGAGAGGAGGTGGTAAAAGATTTTCCTGTTAAAGGAATCGGTTAAAAGCAGATTGAAAAAGCCATTCATGGGTTATTCAACACCCAAAAAAAAGATATGTTTAAAGAGGAAGCAAAGGAAAAGGAAAAATTGCAAGAGAGGATGACCGGTTCAAAGAGACGAAGGAATAGGGAAGCAGAGGTATGTAAAATAATTAAAAATGGGACAGTGAACCGATAGTGGGGTTGGTATAAAACCATGAGGTCTGATTGAGAAGCTGTTCCATTCATAAAACGGAGTCTGAAAGGCATGATCTTCAAAGTCCGCCTATGCTGCGAGCCACAAGGGGTTGGCCGTAGAGCCACAGGTTTGTGATAAACAATTGGACACAGCATGGTACCAACGATTTTCTGGGGCAGATACTTGCCAGGGGCATAAGGAATTCATCATACAAGCATGTCCTCATGTAAATGGGGAATAATTCCTAAACGTGTACTGAATTTATTCAGTACGAGCCTTGATCCGGATGGGTGACTGGTGCGGATTTCTATAATCCGTAACTAAAAAAACTGAAAATACGGGTGCGGCCATTGGGATAAATGCTTTTGGACATTATAATTTTTTCATTTGATAAGGCAAAAAATCTGCGATTTTT
>JAUQXU010000162.1 GCA_030837935.1 Candidatus Brocadia sp. | reverse complement strand
GAACGAGCACACGTTCCATTTTAGCCTGGATCGTGAACGCCTGCGGCGAACGTTGCGGCGTGAGGGACGCTATCTGCTTCGTTCAAATATGCAGGCCGCCTCACCTGAAACCGTCTGGGAATCGTATCTGCTTTTGACCCGTATAGAACAGGCATTTAAGGATTAGAAGGGGTCGCTTTCCATCCGTCCCATATGGCACCACTTGGAAAGGAGAATTGAAGCCCATATTTTTGTTTCCTTTTTGGCTTTTTGTCTCCACACGACGTTGCGAAATCTTGCGCGTGGACGAGCCGCAGGGCTGACATCCGAAGCGATTTTGGAAAAAATGTCGAACATGCAAATGATTGATGTCCATTTACCAACCACGGATGGCCGTCACATTGTCATGAGCCGCTATACACAGCCAGAAAATGATGTTTCTCTCCTTTTGGCACAATTGGGATTGCGCTTCCTGAACAATCACCGCCCAAGGTTTATGCCTCAGGACAGGTCGGTCTGTAGTGCCGACCTTTTTACACGATCCCTTGAATTTACTGGCTTAGCGGCTTGCCTACCCCTCGAATTGCGAAGGTCGGGCTAAGAGGGACAAAAAAGTTATTGACGATCGAAGGCTTTTTTGAAGACCTTAAAAGACGAAGAGATATGAAATGTGTTTAAGCATCCTGACTGGTTTTATTTTACCCGTTCTAATTTTGCGTATGCCAGCAGAAGATGCTTTGTTCCTCCCGCATTAAAACTTACCTTGACACTCGCCTTCTCATTGCTACCGGAAACCTCCAGTACCCTTCCGATACCAAAAAGGGGATGCCTGACCACTTCTCCACCCGAAAATGTGAGGGCATTTTGTTTTGATGAAATACCTGCTGAGTCAGCGGTATCTCCATCAAAATCAAATATGGATGATATTTCGTGAGATACCTGACTTTTCGTATAAGAAGGCGTGTAAAAATACTCCCGATTCGTTCTATCAATTTTCTCTAAAATTTCATCTGGTATCTCATCTAAAAACCTGGATGGCCTGCAGGGGTTCATCTGTCCGTATCGCATCCGGCGCTTAACATGGGTAAGGAAGAGTTCCTTCATTGCCCGTGTAATGCCCACATAACAAAGCCTTCTTTCCTCTTCAACCTTTTCATCCGCGTCGCTTGATTCTGAATGGGGCAGTAGTCCTTCCTCCATGCCGGTAAGAAAGACGACGGGGAATTCCAATCCCTTGGCCGTGTGGAGCGTCATAAGGGTCACAGCCTCAATAGTATCTTCCATCTCATCCACATCAGAGACAAGCGCCACCTCCTCTAAAAATCCCTGCAAGGTGCCTTCGGAATAGTTTATGTCGTATTCATGGGCGGCATTGACCAGTTCTTCCACGTTTGCAATGCGGTCTTTCGATTCTGTTTCCCCGGATTCCCGGAGAAATGCAAAATAGTTTGTTTTTTCAATCACCCGCTTAATGACGTCTTCTACGGGAGACCTTGGCAGTTGCTGTAATTCTGAGATAAGCGCAGAATACTTTTTTATTGACAATGCCGCTTTCCCTGTAATTTCAGGTATTAATTCGATCTGTTGCATGGCATCAAAAAGCGTTGTGCCGTGCGCAGCCGCCCAGTCTTCCAGTTTTTTTATGGTGGTATTGCCTATGCCGCGCGTCGGGGTATTGATCGAACGCTCCAGCGCTACCTCATCATGCGGATTGATGCATAATCTCAGATAGGAGAGGATATCTTTTATTTCTTTCCTTTGATAAAATTCAACACCTCCAATAATCGTGTAAGGAATCCCGGAGTTTCTCAGGGAGATTTCCAGTACGCGTGACTGTGCATTGGTCCGGTAAAATAATGCAATATCAGAATATTTGGTGCCTTTATCGTTAATCCCTTGTATTGACCTTGCAATTTCATCAGCTTCTCCGTGCTCATCTTCACAGGAAATTACCTTGATCTTTTCTCCCAGCATATTTTCTGTCCACAAATTCTTTTGTTTCCGGTATTTGTTCTGTTGAATGATACTGGAAGCTGCATGGAGGATATGTTTCGTTGAACGGTAATTTTGTTCGAGAAGCACCACCTTTGCATCGGGATAGTCCTTCTCAAAATCCATGATATTCCGGATGTCTGCTCCGCGCCAGCCATAGATAGACTGATCAGGGTCTCCCGTTACGCAGATGTTCCGGTATCTGTTTGCCAGGAGTCGCGTAATGGTGTACTGGGAGTAATTGGTGTCCTGATATTCATCAATAAGGATAAATCTGAATTTGTCCTGGTACATCTCTAAAACATCAGGATACGTCTTAAACAGTTCTATGGTTTTTATCAGGAGGTCATCAAAATCTAAGGCGTTATTTGCCTTCAGAAGGGTTTGATATTTTTTATAGATCTGGGCAACGTTGTGATTGTAATAGCCCGAAGTCGTCGAGGCAAAGGTTTCAGGATCAACAAGCTTGTTTTTGGCGTTACTGATAGAACTTATGATATTGCGGGGTTTCCACTGAGTGGTATCCATCTTAAGCTCGCCCATAATGGACTTAATCCGGTTCAGTTGATCGGTCGTGTCGTAGATACTGAAGTCCCTCGAATACCCCAATCGGTCGATGTTGCTTCTCAGAATTCGTGAACACATCTTATGAAATGTGGAAATCCAGAGTCCTTTGTGCGATGAAAATTTCTTTACCCGTTCACCCATCTCATCGGCCGCCTTGTTGGTAAAGGTAATCGCCAGGATGCTGTAAGGTTTTACCCCCTGTGACATTAAATAGCCAATGCGGCTTGTAATTACACGGGTTTTTCCGCTCCCAGCCCCTGCAACTACCAGAAGAGGGCCTTCGACGTGTGTGATTGCCTCGCGTTGCTTGTCTGTTACATCATGTAATAGTGACATATCGTTTCAATATTTTTTTGCAATCAGGCTCGCAATGGCCTTTTTGTTGTTTAAAACAAGTTCCCGATAGTAAATAATTTTGAGGTCTTTGAAAAGATTTAAAAGTTCATTGGATTTCAATAAATAATCCTTATTTTTCGGACCTTCGAACCCGCGTTCCCAGTTTTCTATGGTGTAGGTTTCGTAAATAATCATTCCACCCGGTTTCAGCGCCTCTTTCATCTGGGGAACGAGATCCCGCTGCAGATAATAAAAACATGCTATCACATCATAAGTATTTTTGGGCAATGGGTAAGTCTCTAAATCGGCAACAAAGGCGTGAACCGTGACATCGTTTTCCCTGGCCAGTTCATGGGCTTTTTTTATGGCTATTTCCGAAATATCACAGCCATCTACCTCAAATCCATTTTTTGCCAGGAATACGGCATTGCGCCCCTCACCCATTGCAATTTCCAGCGCCTTTCCCCTCGGCAGGATGCCGACATGTTCCTTCAAAAATTCAACCGGTTCCTTGCCAAAGATATAAGCCTCCGTTTCGTATTTCTTATTCCAAAATATCTTGTCCTGGTTATCTGCAAACGATGAAGACAAAACACTACCGATAAAGATACAAAAAAATATTATATACAAAAAAATCATGAAAGAATGAATATATTTTTTAATAATTATTTTCACTGTGCT
The DNA here is from genome assembly GCA_030837935.1 of Candidatus Brocadia sp. Lineage (GTDB taxonomy): Bacteria > Planctomycetota > Brocadiia > Brocadiales > Brocadiaceae > Brocadia. The sequence continues at coordinate 9,637 of JAUQXU010000162.1, read as the reverse complement.
CCTTTTTCCGATACATAGCCTTTACGCCAATATCGCTTCTGTAATGCCCTCCTTCGAAGGTTATCCTTTGTATAGCGCTATAAGCCGTCTTCTGTGCCTCCTGGATGTTTTTCCCCAATGCGGTGACTCCCAGGACACGCCCTCCGTTGGTTGTAATCTTTCCGTTTTTCATGGAAGTCCCGGCATGAAAGACCTGGACATCATCGAAATTTTTTATTGTCTCAAGTCCTGAAATAGGAAAACCTTTTTCATAGGCGTCAGGATAACCTTTTGAGGCCATAACAACACAAATGGAGGCACATTCATTCCATGTAATGTCTGCATCTTCTAAAGTATCTGTTACGGTTGATACCAGAATCGGGACTAAATCACTCTTCATCCTCATGAGAAGGACTTGTGTTTCCGGGTCGCCAAATCTTGCATTAAACTCAAGCACCTTTGGTCCCGCACTTGTGATTATGAGTCCGGCATAAATAATGCCCTTATAGGGTCGGCTTTCCCTCTTCATGGCGTGAATAATGGGCACCAGGATATTCTCCTCTATAAAAAACTGCAGTTCTTCGGTAATGAATGGCACGGGCGAATATGCCCCCATACCACCCGTATTGGGCCCCTTGTCGCCGTCGTAAGCCGCCTTATGGTCTTGCACCGATGATAGGGGGAGAATTGTATTCCCGTCGGTAACTGCAAGGATGGAGACTTCTTCTCCTGAAAGAAACTCCTCAATAACGACCTTGTCCCCTGCATGTCCAAAGATTTTTTCTTTCATAATATCATCAAGGTGTTTGTTTGCATCATCTAAAGTCTTACATATAAAAACCCCTTTCCCCTTAGCCAATCCATCGGCCTTAATAACCAAAGGGAATTCACACGTTGTTATGTGTTTTTTTGCCTGTTTTATATCTTCAAAGACCTTAAAATCTGCCGTGGGAATGCCGTGTTTTCTCATGATGGTTTTTGCAAAGACCTTGCTTCCCTCAATGGCCGATGCTCGCTTGTTCGGCCCGAATATTTGCAGATGCCCGTCTCTGAATCTATCGACAATACCGGCTATTAATGCATCTTCCGGGCCAACGACAGTCAAATCTATTTTTTGTTTCCGTGCAAAGTTATAAAGGCCGTCTATATTTTCCGCCTCGATATCCACACATTCTGCAACTTCTGCAATTCCCGGATTTCCTGGCGCACAAAATATCTTTTTTACCAGTGGCGATTGTGCAATCTTCCATGCAAGGGCGTGTTCTCTTCCCCCACTTCCGACAATCAATATTTTCATCTTGTTGTCCACCTTAGTTGTTTCGTTGCGGTTAAAACGCTACCTACTCGTCCCGTTTAAATCTCGCTACCATGAGTTATTGAATTTGCTTTTCAAAGAGGCAGGAAGACACTCGTTTTCTATTTTCATACCTCGGTAATTTGAATGACTTTTATTATTTTACCAGAATAGATGGGGAAAAAGGAAAGTTTTTTTACCTTGTCGACATTTTATAGTAACCTCAGTAAATAAGTTTCTATGTAAGCTTCATTGCGAAGGCAATAGCCCAAAGCATCTCAAGGGCATAGATTGCTTCGCTCCGTTCACAATGACAGCTTTCTTATTGCGTTTACTATAATACGGCAATATCAAAGTTTTTATCCTTGACAGTTTAGCTTGGGCTGATATACTAGTCAAATATTGTAGCCTGATTATTTATGTGTGATATAAAAAGGCGGCATTCATACCATTACGCGGGGTAGAGCAGTCTGGTAGCTCGTCGGGCTCATAACCCGGAGGCCGTGGGTTCAAATCCCACCCCCGCTACCAATAAAATCAAAGGGGCAGCTATTACCGTAGCCCTTTTTTCTGGTTGCATTAAATCTGTATCAGTTTCGTCTGCACCTGCTCACTACCTTAACTACACTCCTCAGAATTCCATTCCTTATTGAAGAATTTTGTCGTTCTTTAAATCCGGGGGCAAAAATAAAGTGAATTCGGTTTGAAAGATAAGGGAAATATTCATACAATATCTATGCTACCGAATTTATGATTGTTACAATCCAGGATTGTTTCAGAAATATGAATTTTTGACGGTTATCCGCTCGTGATAAGAATATCACAAATATTGCTCATTAGCGCCCTGGCATTTATTGCTTTTCTCAATTCACTTGACAATGCCTTTGTCTACGACGATGTTTTCACGATAACCAATAATTATTTTATCAGAGATTGGGGAAATTTCTCTGCCTTATTTACCAACGATTATTTTAACAGTTCAGGAGAAGTAACTTATCGCCCTGTCGTTACCCTTACCTATTTTCTCGATTACTCGATGTGGCGCCTCAATCCGTTTGGATTTCACCTGACCAATATCCTGCTTCATGCCATCTCCGCAGTGCTTGGTTACCTGCTACTGTCTGTCATAGTTAAGAACAGTGCCATTCCTTTTCTGACGGGTATTTTTTTTGCCTCTCACCCCATATTGACGGAGGCAGTGAATGGAGTCAGCTACCGGGAAGATCTTCTGGCCACTGTCTTTTTTCTTGGTTCCCTCGTATTATTCATTCAATCAAGAAGGCATTTTCACAAATATGTCTTTCTGTACCCCCTTTCCCTGTTTTCGTATCTTTTAAGTTTGTGTTCCAAGGAAGTGGCAATTACCCTACCCATAATTATCGTCCTTTTCGACTGGGTTTTTGACGGTGCCGAGACGATAAAGAGAAATACGATTCGATATTATCTGGGATTTATCCTTGTCAGCAGCTTTTATCTGTTTTTGCGGTTTGTGTGGTTACACAATCCTTTAGAAAAACAGTTAATGTATCCTGATAATAGCTTCCTGGTAAACCTGCTAACCATGCCGAAGATTCTTGGATCATATATAAAACTATTGCTTTTCCCCATTCATTTTAATGCAGATTATATTATACCACTCACGAAAGCCCCGCTTGCCATAACCTTTATTTTTAGCATCACGTTTTTGAGTGCAATCGGGGTAATTATCTTTAGATTGTATAACCATACACGGTATCTATTTTTCTTCATGCTCTGGTTTTTTATTACTATGATCCCCACCATGAATATTATTCCGATAGCTAATATTATGGCCGAGAGATACCTGTACCTCCCGGCAGTCGGATTTTGTGCGGCGCTCTCATACATAGTACTGGGAATCCTGAGAGAAGTATGCACGTTTGTTTCAAAGAAAGACAGGAACATGGGAAGATGGGGAAATGGGTGTATTGATTTTTCAACCCAACCCTCTCCCAATCTCTTGCATTCTCAGCTCCGCAAGCCGTTTTCCATACTCATAACGTGCCTGGTGTTAGTCCCTGTTGTCCTTTATTCGTTATCTGCAATAAAGAGAAATAGAATCTGGAGAGACCAGTTTACGTTCTGGTTAAAAACTATAGAGAGCTCGCCTAATAGTTCGAGGGCTCATAATAATCTGGGTATGATTTACCTGAATGAAGGCAATATAGATTTGGCGATTCGTGAGTTTCAAACGGCGATAGCTATTGAGCCAGACCCAGAATATCATCACAATTTAGGGATGGCTTACCAGAAGAAAGGCATGAGAGAAAAGGCGTTAGAAGAGTACCGCCGTGTTTTAGCAGTAAATCCTAACTCTGCAATTACCCACAATAATATGGGTAATATCTTAATTGACGAAGGACATCTTGATGAGGGGATTTCAAAATTCAAAGAGGCCGTTCTCTTAAAACCAAATTATTACGATGCTCATTTCAATCTGGGGCTAGCCTATTTCAAAAAAGAACTTTTTGACGCCTCGATAGACGAATTTAGGCTCGCTATCCATTACGAACCAGATCATGCCGAGGCACATAGTTGTCTGGGTACAGTCTATGCCAATAAGGGACTATTCGACAAGGCGATTATGGAAATTGAAGAGGCCTTACGGATAAGGCCCAATTATCCCAATGCTTATAAAAACCTGGGAATAATCTACCTCAATTATAAAAAAGATATTCAAAAAGCCTTATCCCTTTTTCATGAATTTCTGAGACTGGACCCAAATAATAAGGAGGCGGGTGCAATAAGGAAGATTATAGAAGAACTTCAAGCATCACGATAAAAACTGTTCACTGCGCAGATTGCTAAAAAGCACACAGAGTTACACAGCCGCACCAAAACAGATGCAGCAGGCTGTTGGCAATAAAATGGCACCTTCTACTGATTGCCAACCTAAACATACAAACCACATGAAATGTACTAAACATGGTACTTTTTTTGTGTTTTCTGATGATAGCTTATAGACTTAAATTCCCATGAAACTGAAAATACCTGTCAACCTTATTTCTTAGTTCCTCTTGGTCCAGGGCAAAGCAAGGGTTGATCTCAATTAAACCCATGACATTACCGTGAGAGTCCGTGGGAATCGAAACACCAATATTCTGTAACCATCGTCCAAACAGATTAATCATGTCTTGTCTTGTGGAAGCCGGGGAGTTTTCCCCTTTCATATTTTTTAGCGGGGAAAACTCATCCTCGCGAAGAACCTCCATAATCACACTTTTTTTAACATATCTCAGTATATCAAAGATGAAACTCTCAAATTTAATAGCATTATTTTCCTTGGGATCGATCATGCCGCCGTCTTCACCCAGGCATGGTACCTTTTTCATTGCGGCATGATACGGGAGAGACTCTTCCATCTGATATACTTTTTCAAGGAAACCGATATCTATCATGTGTACTGCAATGTTTCCAGCATTGTATTTCAACGTACCATCCTCAATTTTTGCATACATATCCTTCCGGCTGAGTTCGCTATATTCGATCATATGTAAATGTCCATCAATATATACTACAATTCCTACCTTTTCTTCAGGGTGACATTTTTTGACCACTTTTAATGATATCTCTGCCTCATCTTTCACATGATATCCAATAAAAATCGGATCAGCAATTTTTATTAAAACGTTGTCAATCTGATGGTAAAAGATATTTTTGATGCCGCGACTCTTCATATCACTGAGAATGCCCTTTTCCTTAAGGGCAACAAGTACTCCTCCGTGACCATTGGGGCTCATTATGATATTTGATTTTGAATCCATCAATAAATTTCCATTCAGGTCCACGACGGGGAGCATTCCTTGGGTAAAAAAACATACCTGCTGAGAGTCTAGTCCAAAGAATTTATGAGATTTGAAAAAATTTTGTGTTGCAGAGTCGTTATTTTTGCTAGTCATGATGTACCATGGAATCCTGGTATTGTATCTTTTTTGCACTGCAATTATTTTTTCTGCATGAAGCTGAAAAATACTCTTTTTACTAATTGGTGCAATGGGAAATGTTCCTTTCGGCCCACTGATCCCTAGCCTCGTTCCGTCCCCACCAGCAACCGTGAGAATGGCAACTTCTCCTTTCCGTAAAGAATTTTCGCCAATTTGCTTTGCCCTTTCTGCAATTTCCTTTTCAGTGTCATGCTTAGGAACGGCTATAACTTGTGGTGGTATTAAAATACCCTGCCTCGGTTGCGTGGTTTTCAATACTGCATCATTGAAAAGCTTCTTAATAAGAAGAAAATTGATGGAAGATATCTGGTCCAGGAGGCTCTTTTTTTCTGAAGGGGTTATTTCACTCCACCACCCAAAGACGTGGGATTGCCCGAATTTATAAGCATCTTCAATGTAGCTTGTGTAGTCAGAATATTCTTTTTCCAATGTTTTTCTTATTGGGAGTTTGTTATCAACGGGAGAATGCATAAATAGTGAATTCGAAAATTTCATGAATATTTCTCCTAACAACAAGTTAAAAAAAACACAAAGACCACCTATGTCTCTTTAAATCTGAATAGCTATGATATTGTATTTTCATTTATGCACCGGGAAGGTTTGTTTCCTTTTTAAATTCAGTATTTTATCTCTTTTGTGTTACTGGCACCTTCTCGGCATAGTGGTATTATTAATATCTCACTTTTTTAAAAAGTCTACAAAATGTAATAAAAATCTTTTCTTTGTATAACTAACTAAGCGTTTTAAAGCTTTTATGACATCTAGCCAAATTGTCTAAATTATCGGTAAAAGGTTTAAGAATTTTATAAAAATGATTATTTTTAAATCAAATCTAAAAATGTCTTAAGAATAATAGACCGATTATTTTTTATAAGCAAGATGATAGATGATATAGGATGATTACTCAGCAAATGACAATATATTTTTGTCATAATTATTGAGCGGAGGCCGAATAGTTTCAAGGAATCGGGGTGTATATTTATCTCTTATCCACGCTAACCTGAAGGGTAGTGTTATATTTCCATGCCCTTTTGTAAGCTAAGGGCTTACATAGGTTTGGTTACGTTTAAAAATTTATTATAGCTAATTTCTCTGGAAGGACAAGAGTTTTCCATCAGGCTTGTTTAACCTTTTAAGAATTTAAACTTGAAATACATTTGCAATAACAGTACCCTTTAGCATTATTTTGATAGGCAAAAAGGAGTTCCATGAAAAAAAAAGTAATTATTCCGATCATTGTTTGTTTTCTCATTGGAATAGCAGTATTTGTATATATCCTTGCCATGCGGATAACTTCTGATGAAGCAATAAAGAGCCGCTTGTTGAGCATGATGAGTGCTTTTGGAGAGGTTGCAATTGATCATGCACACGTGGATTTTTTAGAAGGGATTACTATCGATAACCTCGCATTTGTTGGCACCTCTGAAGATACACGAGGCAAGTCTCTTAAGATCCCTAAAATTGTGTTAAAACACAACCCACAAAACCTTATAAAAGGCCAGCTTAATATTAGCAATGCTATAATCATTGAACCAGAATTAACCGTCGAAAAACCCACAGATATTTGGTCGCTCCTGAATGCCATTAAGGCAAACTTTGATAATTTAAGAATACCAGTCTATTTGGATGTATTAAGGCAAGGCATCGAAATCAGAGATATGAAGATTCATGTCAAGGAAGACCCCCAAAAAAATACTCCAGAAATCAAGTTGTCGGGTATCGATATCACATTTTTGCCTTACGCAGGTTCCCTTAAAGATATTATCATGAAAGGGAACATAGATGATGAATTTTTAGGGAATTATTCGTTTACTATGAGACTTCATCCCGATATTCCCCGCCTTGACATCGAGGCCGACGCAAATAGTATTGTAATAAACGAGGGGTTTTGTGACAGATTCCCATACATCGGCAAGATGCTCTGGAGAGATTATAAACCTGTTGGAAAGGTCAACGTGTCCTGCAAGGCCAGTTTTAATAATCAGGATAAGCAAAATAAGACGGATTATGTCGTCAATGTCAACCTCAATGGGCTCACGGCTACGTATGCGGATTGGCCATTTCCGATGTATAACCTGAACGGTGCGGTGGAATTGAACACAGAAAAGTTATATCTGAAAGGAATTGTCGGGTACATAAACTGCGGAAATTACACCTCTCAGGCTGAATTCAAGGGAGAGTTTGATCTTTACGGATCCCAAAAGACCCTTGTAATGACGATTCCTAATTTATTAGTAAACCAGGAACTTTTAAAGAATGGGCCTGATGTCGGCGAACAGGTGTGGTCAAGAATACGGCCAACTGGTTTAGTAGACTTGACCCTCCAGTATAACGAAAGGGAAAAACAAGAGCGGAGTTATTTTCTGGTCGCGAATTGCAAGGGCTTGGAAATCAGGCCTCTGGATTTTTCTCTCCCTATTTCTTATGTGAATGGAGAGTTTAAACTAGCCGACAATGTCTTAGTATTTAAAAATGCCACGGGCCTTATTCAGTGTGGAGATCAGTCCGTTTTTACTGAGATGAACGGCGTTTACGATATGAACAGGAATAGAAAGATATTTAATTTTCGTGCCCCAAACCTGTCTATTACCGAATCGTTTTTGAAAAATCTTCCTGACAAAACACTTGGAGAAAAGCTTTGGACAAATCTGAATCCTGCAGGAAAGATAGATATTAACGCTAATTTTCAAGGTTTTGGCGAGAAGAGCGACGATCGTACCATCGAGATCAATCTCAAGGATTGCGAGATTAAGGCTGGCACTTATAAGATTCCTCTCTGGGGGATGGCAGGAAGGCTCGAATTCGGCAAAAGCGGATTTTCAGGCAAGCGTATTAACGCCAATTGCTGCGGTGGGCATGTAGAAGGAACGCTATCTGTATCGACAGATCCCTATAATTATCATGGAGAAGTTATTTTTTCAAGGATTGCACTTGAAGAATTGGCGCATAAGGTAACCAAGGCTGAAAATTCAGTGTCTGGTTTACTTTACGGCAACATTAAATTTAACGGAATTGGATCCGACCCTAAAAATTTTTACGCTGAGGGGCAATTCAATGTGAACGAAGGATATCTTTCAGAGGTTCCTATTATTCTTAGTGTTTTCAACTTCCTTAATGTCAGTCTAACAAAAAAAGAGAGTTTTCACAGTGCAAAAGCAAAGTTTACGATCAAAGACGGTATAATTCATATTGATGAAGGAAAGGTCTATAGCGACACCATTGAACTTAACGGTCGCGGGAATATCAATTTTGATGGAAAAGTTCACATAGATGTTGTTGCCGGATTCAATAAAGGCTTATTTTCACAGCTTCCTATTGTAGGAAAGTTTTTTGATCTTATAGTAGGGGGTGTACGGAAACAGTTGACGATGGTGGAGATCAAAGGCACGTATTCAAATCCGGAAAGCCATTCGGTCCCGTTTAAACCCTTCACTCAATCTATCAAGAACATGTTTGAGATATTACCAAAAGAAGGACATGAAACTTTAAACGACACCGAAAGCAAGAAAATGGGAAACGATACTCTTTAAGGTATGCTGGAACATTTCTTTTCACCAAGAACAGTTGCGGTTATTGGGGCCTCTCGTGAAGAAGGGAAGGTGGGGCACGATTTACTCAAGAATCTGGTTGCGTATGGGTACCAGGGGAAGGTTTATCCGGTGAATCCCAAAGCGGATAATATCCTGGGAATCAAAACATATGCCAGCCTGAGAGAAATTAACGATACCATTGATCTTGCCGTGATTGTTGTGCCTGCCCCCCATGTATTAGCCGTAGTTGATGAATGTCATAATAAAGGGATTGACTCGATTATTGTTATTAGCGCCGGCTTTAAAGAGAGCGGCATTGATGGTGCATCAAGGGAGCGGGATTTACTCCGGAAGATCAAACAGCATTCGATTCGCATGATCGGGCCAAACTGTCTCGGGTTGATTGATACGAAATCAGCCCTCAATGCATCTTTTGCCGCCGACATGCCTGCGCAGGGTGGTATTGCGTTCATTTCTCAATCGGGGGCACTTTGTACTTCAGTATTGGATTGGGCAGTGGATGAATGTATTGGATTTTCCAAATTTATCAGTATGGGGAACAAAACAGATATTGATGAGGTAGACCTTATACAAGTTATCGATAGTGATGACCAGACGAAGGTCATTCTCGGTTATTTAGAAGGGGTAAAAAACGGAATGGCATTTATGCGTGCTGCCCAAACAATCACGAAAAAAAAACCCATGATTATAGTAAAATCGGGCGGCACTATGGCAGGCGCAAGGGCTGCTTCTTCACATACGGGAACGTTGGCTGGCGCTGAAAACGCATTTGATACGGCATTTAAACAGTCGGGAGTTTTGCGGGCAAAGACAGTCGAAGAACTTTTTGACTATGCCAGGATATTCGGGCA
>JAUQXU010000161.1 GCA_030837935.1 Candidatus Brocadia sp. | reverse complement strand
ACAATATGCAGCAGGCAGCACGGATTTCCGATTATACGGGATTTTTATTGCATGGGCAGTTAATAGAGTATAATATAACCACTGACATCTTTACAAGCCCCGGAAAAAAAATTACCGAAGACTATATTACAGGGAGATTCGGATAAGTACGTGATAGAGCGACATTTTGATCAACAATTAGGAGCATTGAGAAAAAATCTCATCCAGATGGCTTCTATGGTAGAGACAGCCATTGCCAACGCCGTGAAATCCCTGATTGAGAGGAATAGCGATTTGGCCCGCCTGGTAGTGAAAAGCGACGAACAAATAGATTCCCTTGAATTGGAAATTGATAAACAATGTGTAGATTTGCTGGCGTTACGACAACCTTTGGCCATTGACCTCCGTTTTATTACATCGGCGATTAAGATCACCAATAACCTTGAACGCATGGGTGATCTCGCCGTCAACATTGCAGAACGTGTGATTCCTCTCAACCAGGAACCACAACTCAAACCGCTCATTGATATTCCACGGATGGCAACGATTACCCAAACCATGGTCAAAGACAGTATTGATGCATTTGTGAATAGGGATACGGTATTGGCAAGGTCTGTGTACGAACGTGATTCCACGGTAGACTCCCTGAACGACCAGATATTCAGGGAACTTTTGACTTATATGATGCAAGACCCGGCAAATATAACGCGGGCGGTTCACCTGATACTGATTTCCCGCCATCTGGAGAGGATTGCCGATCACTCTACAAACATTGCCGAAGAAGTCGTATATATTGTAAAGGCCAAAGTAGTCAAGCACCGCAGCTATAGTCTGGAGGAGTCTTAACCCTATTTTGTAAATTTTGATCAATTCTGTAGTTCTGGTTTATCCATGTCAAGATGTTTGTAAAGGATAAAGTCCTAACCCGAACGAGTCGGAAGAGACAAAATCCGAAGCACGAAACTTGTGAGTCAACCCTGTCAGGGTTAACCTTGTTCATATTTTTTGCTAAAAATGTCAAAATATTTTTGAGAAGATACTATATCGCTATAATTACCCTTCTTCAGTGGCAAGAAAAAATTCCAAATTCCCTTATATACTCATAGCGATCATATCAGCATGTGTTTTCCTTAATTCACTTCATAGCGGATTTGTCTATGATGATATTGGGGTAATCGAAGACAATTATTTCATCCGGTCACTCCAAAATATTCCAAAAGTTTTTAGCAAAGAGTATTTTCACCTTTCTCATGAACTGAGCTATCGCCCCGTTGTCACCCTCAGCTATTTCGCAGATTACGCTATCTGGCGACTCGACCCTTTCGGATATCATCTAACCAATGTTGTTCTTCATGCAATAAACAGCGTTCTCATCTACTCGCTGATACTTTTGCTGATAAGGGTGCGATCCGTAGCATTCTTATCGGCGGCAATATTTTCAATTCATCCATGTGTAACGGAGGCCGTGAATGCCATAAGCTACAGGGAGGATATATTCGTTGCCCTATTTTCTCTGCTGTCATGTCTCTTTCTGATCAAATCAGGCCGTGGCTATCGTGTTTCATACGAACACAAACCTACCCATTCACCCTTACAAAAAGGGCAGGTATCGGCGGATAATAAACAATTCCCAATCCGCCGTGTACCACAGTGGGGCACAAAGGTTTACTATGCAATGGCGTTTTTAACCTATCTGTTCGGTCTGTTTTCTAAAGAGACGGCGATTGTGACTCCTTTGTTTATCCTTTTATACTGGGTTTTATTTGTACGGGAATATCCTCCTTTATCTCATCCCATGCAAGAGGGAGCGCAAAGTTCCCCTCCTCTTTTAAGGTCAAACGGATACAAATCTGCTAACCATAGAAGGACAAGGTGGATGAGTGATTTTATAAACTATTATCTCGGTTACATCCTGATAAGTCTTTTCTATGTACTGATCCGTTTTGTTGTCCTCAAAAACCCGCTCGAAGTATCTGTAGGTTACTTACAGGGCAGTGTCACGGTAAATTTCATGACGATGGTCAAAATCCTGGCTGCGTATGTAAAACTCATGTTTCTTCCTTTCCAATTGAGTGCCGATTATATGATTACCCCTGTCGTATCAGTCTTTGACATCTCCTTTATCATCAGTAGTATTTTCCTTGCTGTTGTGGGTATTATTATTTTCAAGGCTGTAAAGCGGGGTCAGGTGTCAGATGTTAAAGGACTGACCCCCGACCTCAGATCCCCGATCTCTCTCGACGGAAATAATCCACGGATACAGCGGATCTATGGCCTGTTCATGCTTTGTTTCTTTGTGGCGCTTCTCCCTGTTTTAAACATTGTTCCCATTGGACATATTATGGCAGACCGCTACCTGTATCTCCCGGTTGCCGGATTTTGTATAGTCCTGGGCGGGCTTTTGTTGCACATGGTAATGCCCCAATTCCCGGCTGATAAGCGCTGTAGCACCTATCAGCATAAACGCAGTCAGATTACCACCTTTACTATTGCTCTCATCTCAGTAGTATGCATTTTTTTTACAACAAAGACTATTTTGAGAAACAGAGACTGGCAAAACGAGTATACCTTCTGGACGACTATTCTTAAAGAACAGCCACAAAATTACGATGCACATAATAATCTTGGGAATTATTACTATAAGCAAGGGAACGTGGATAGAGCGATTGGAGAACTGGAAGAAGCGGTCAGGTTGAAGCAGAATTATCCTGAAGGGCATAATAGTCTGGGAACGATGTATATAGACAGGGGACTTATCGACAAGGCCATTGCTGAGTATGACGAGGCAATAAAATATAAACCCCTGTTTCCCGAGGCTTATTACAACCTGGGAAATGCCTGCATCAAAAAGGGCTTGCTGGACAATAGCATTGCTTTTTTCCGGAAGGCAATCAGTATGGGAATGTATAATCCCCAGATCTTTAATAACCTTGGTAGCGTTTACATTAAGAAAGGGATGCTGGATGAGGCTATAGTTCAGTATCAAAAGGCATTATCAGTCTATAGTGATTTTGCAGAAGTGCACAGCAACCTGGGGTATGTGTATACTGAAAAGGGTGACCTGGACAGTGCGGCGTCTGAACTCAGAGAGGCCTTGAGGTTACAACCCCGCCACGCAAACGCACACAATAATCTTGGTGCAGTCTATTGCCAGAAGGGACTATTGGATATGGCACAGCAGGAGTTCCTTGCAGCCGTCAGGTATGATCCCAAAAATGCCAGCGCCCACAAAAATATCGGCATGATTTATTTTACAAAAGGGGATAAGGAACGGGCAAGGGAACACCTTATGGAGATGCTGAAATACGACCAAAATTATCTGAAAGATGCGGGTATCTCTGCTATCGTATCACAACTCGGCCTGCTAAAGAAATAAAGGTCTCTTTGCAGAAATATTTTTGATTATATTTTATGAAAATCGCATATTTATTTTAGGAGAGCATATGTCAATTAAAGAAAACCTGGAACAGGTGAGACAAAACATTGCTAACGCCGCCACAAAGGCAGGGAAAAAACCTGATGATATCATTCTGGTTATGGCCACAAAGACCGTGGAACCGGAACGCATTCGTGAAGCTATTCAGGCTGGCGGGCATATTATTGGGGAAAATAAGGTGCAGGAGGCACTGAAAAAATACGAGGTATTAAAAAACGAGAATGCGGAATGGCATTTTATCGGACACCTTCAGACGAACAAGATTAAGGATGTCCTTAAATTTTCGGACATGATCCATTCTATGGACCGGTTGTCTCTGGCTGAAAAATTGGACCAGCGGCTCCAGCAGGAAGGCCGTTCCATGGATATTTTGGTCCAGGTCAATACCTCTCATGAGGAAAGCAAATACGGCGTTGCACCGGAAGAGGCTATTTCTTTAGTTAAGCAGGCGGCCAGATACGACACATTAAAAATACATGGACTCATGACCATCGGTCTCTTTACCAAAGACGAGGTAAAAATCCGTAAGTGTTTTAAGGTATTGAAGGAGATATATGACAATATTATTAAAGAAGGCATCGAAAGGGTAAACATGAAGTACCTTTCCATGGGCATGTCGGGAGATTATCAGATAGCAATTGAGGAGGGAGCAAACATGGTGCGCATCGGCACTGCGATTTTCGGCGCCCGTAATACACCGGATGCCTATTACTGGCCTTCAGAAAAGACCGATGCAGATAGGGCAAAATAAATATAATGAATGTCGAGGGATAAGAGAATACGTGATCCTGAAGAACGCTTAATAGATTTGCCTTCAGCATTCTTTCGGTAATATTCGTATTTATTCCGGGAGAAGGTGAAGAGGGATCGCCATATCGTACATTTTCTACCAATACATGCGTAAAAAACTCTATAGTTAATGCTTCTGATTGTCTTCTTTCTTCTATCAAATGTTACCAGGGATTTAAGGTGGAGGGCGCTCAGTTTTTTAGCTGGTATTCCTTGTGTGTTTTGGCAAGTAATAGGGTGAGCTACGTGGAGCTAACCCACTTCTGAGTCCCCTCCTTGCGAAGGAGGGGACTCAGAGGAATGGTTATAAGTTTACATGAAGAAATAATTACTTTTCTATTTTTGTGATTTTTGTGCCCTGCAAACCGAGTCCTGCCATCAATCCCTTCTGACTGAAGAAAAACGCATAAATCTGTGATTGCAAGGTTGTGGTTGTTGCCGCCCCGGCTGCGCCAATATCCACAACTACAATGCTCGGACCAACGCCAAGCTCCCAACCGGCGCTCTTGTCGAGCCAGGACATCGTGGATTCGCTCATGAAAAACAGCGCATACCCGTATTTCTGTACGCCGGCTTGCAGACCATACGAAAGCTGGACGGTATTGTAATATCCGGCAGTATTTCCATCCTTGAGGAGAGCGCCCTCACCAAATTGTCCTCCCACAATAAATCCGCCTTTGACAATGCGCGGAAAGACGAGGATGCCAACCGCCTTTTCTCCCAGCGCTTTCGCAGAAGGAGATTTCAAATACAGTTGCTCAAGGGCACTTCTGGCATCACGGTCAATTTCTTCCGCGGTTGCGGCTCCGGCAGGATTTGCACACGTAAATATGCCCACAGTGAATGCAAGCATGAAAAGAATGACGGTCAAGTGAACGTATCTCATGATTATATTCTCCTTTTTGAATGATTACTTATCCATTTTTATAAGCGGTATGCTTGCAGCAATTTCATAAACCAGCGCCGCCTGGACCTTGTTCTCGATCTGGTAGTAGCGTACCACCTTGACCTCGGGCAATACCTCACGGAACCTGGGGAGATAGGCCTTGCGGAGCTTTAGCGTCAGGGCCTCGATCTTCATGTACTCATCAAGCAGCTTCCTGGCAGTATCATTGGTCATCTTGTCATATGCCTCCCTATAGTCATTGATCAATTTCACCGTACGTACGCGAAGAAGGAAGAGTTCATCCTGATATTGATTATAGACCGGCCAGAAGGCCTTTGCTTCCGTCTCCGTGAGCTGCATGTTGTCCGCAACAAGGAGCTTCTTGTCTGCACGAACCTTCTCGGCGACTATTTGCATGTTGTCCGCCGGTTTATCCTGTGCGGACGCAGTAACGGCACATGTCATGATCGCAACAAATCCCACCCATAAGAGTTTATTTTTACATTTTGTATTCATTGGTTTCCTCCCTTTGTCATTTCTGGTAATATAACGTTTCCTATTCCACTATAATATTTATCGTATCGTAACCTCCTGTTCTGCAATACATACTGGTTTTGCGATTAAATTTATTTGATCCCGAGTTTCACCCCGACAATAGGAAATTGCCTTGTCCCTTTAAAACTGCAATAGAACAAAAATATCTGAAGAATACAAGTTTTTTCAGTGTGCGAACAAAGATGGTTTTGTCGCTTATTCATTTCCTTTCAATGATGAAATTAGGATCATTACCTTTCATCTTCATCACCGTATTGCTTAAATAATTAGCCACCCAGAGATTGTTACCATCAGACGTAATTCCTATGGGGCTTGTGCCTGTATTGAATGTGCCTAAAATAGCACCGTCGCTAACTCTCAATTTCATTACCGTATTACTGCTAGAATTTGTCACCCAGATGTACTTGCCATCAAAAATAATGCCCCGTGGATTGTCACCTACATGATATGTGCCTAATTTTGCCCCATCACTAGCACGTAGCTTCGTTACGTTAGCGCTGTTAAAGTTTGCTGTCCATATGTTTTCTCCATCAAAGGCAATACCTCGTGGTCCGAAATCCACTCGAAATGTCCCTAATGTAGCACCGTCACTGGCACGCAATTTTGTTACGTCGTTACTGCTGGCATTTGCTACCCAAATGTTCTTGCCATCAAAAATTATATCCCGTGCGCTTGTACCGACATCAAACGTACCTAATTTTGTACCGTCACTCGTTCGAAATTTCATCACCACGCCGCCACTTTGATTTGTTACCCAGATGTCGGTTCCATCAAAAGCAATTGCAAAAGGAAAGTTACCTGCATCAAACGTACCAAGTATAGCTCCATCGCTTGGCCGTAATTTTGTTATTTTGCCACCGCTGCTATTTGTAATCCAAATATTTGTACCATCAAAGGCCATATCTAATGGGCCGGAACTTACCGTAAAAGTACCCAGCGTAGCTCCATCACTTGCCCGCAACTTTGTTACGGTGTTACTGCTGATATTCGCAACCCAAATATGTGTTCCATCAAATAGTACCCGTACCGGATTTTTACCAACGTCAAAAGTACCCAGGATGTCTCCTTCTTTTGAGAGGGATGTTTCTGTAGCTTCTAAACGCATCGATGAAGAAAAAATGCCAGATAAAACGAAAGCAAGGTAAGGAATACCCAAAATAGTGCTAAGAATTTTCATAGGTTTCCCCTTCGATTTGATTTCTTAACAAAAATGAACGCAACATGTAAAACAGGCTATCATACAGCACAGTACCAAATGTCTTTTCATAGATACTACTCCTTTTGTCAGATGTTTCGGTGAGTCCTCTCACCGAAACAAGAATTAAACCCCAGCGCCGAAACGCATCGGAAGTCATCGACAGTGGGTTTCTGCGCGAGGACACGCAGAAACATCGGAATACTCGTGGCCATTCACTCTTCACTTTATCCGGAAATAATTGTTCAAATGTCGTTATTATGCTATGGTGCAACCACGTATTTCCCAAATCATGTTTCATACTGGTACCGCTGATATCATACATTGAATCCATGGTACCAATCGTCCGTTCTCGCCACTTCTCTCCGTCGTACTCGTTATGTGGTTAATAGGCACTTCCAAAAATTTCGTCTTTTTATTATTACCACACCTGAAGAATAAAAATAAGCGGAACTGAGGATAACTTCCTCATGCAACCCACGCACGCGCCTGCTCGAGTTGTGAAGGAGTAAAATACTCTATCTCAACTGGCCGGAAAGGTTTGCCGGTAAACGCCAAGGCCAAGTGTCTCCATTTCTCATCTCCAACGATGGCGATTTTTTCAATATCTCTGTCGTGCTCTAATTGGAAATTTACATCTTCCCAATCAGCGCCTCGCTCCCATCCGATGAAGTCCTCCAGGAACACCAGCAGCTTTGTCTTTCCTTCCCTTTTCATAAATTCTGTGGCAACTGCTTGCATCCGATCCAATTCTGCCTTTTTTAATTCACCTGTTATCTTTACGCTTATGAGTTTGCCTGACGACTCGATGACTTTAAACGGCATAGAAACCACCCTACTCCTTTTAATTAGGCCTTCGGCGACTTTTCCCCCTATATCCCCCCGTTTACGGGGGGATTATGGGGGGTATTTGAAATTCCTGAACATTCAAGCTTTGACATCGGCTTTATGAGATTGGCTTTTACAATCATCAATAACCATATCCTTGTTTCACGTAACTCTTTATTGTATAAATAAATGATGCCCTGTTTTTCATACCTTTTTACCATTACCGCTGAATCTCAATCCACTTCCTGCTCGCGTCGGCCGCCTATGCTCATTGTTCTCTTCGCTGACTTCTTGTTCTTGATTATCTCATAAAGCATAAAAAGCATGTTCGGCGGTACCATAAATGCGCTGAAGGCAACCACGACTACATCAACACCTGTATCGGGCAAGCTCTGCTGGGCGATGAGAAGGCCGATGGCCGCATTCCGCATACTCGTTCCGGTGGCCAATACCCTTCGATTATTCTTGTCCGGTCCACCCATAACCCAACCAATTGCCATAGAGACGAGAATAAGAATGAGCATCGCTGCCATTCCACTCACTCCAATAGCCCGGACGGCCTGTTTCTTCATGGCCATGGTCAGAATAATCATCGCTATAAAAGACAAGGTGCCACAAAGGGAAACGGGTCTGCTGAGCACGCGTGCCACACGTCCTGACAGACGTTGAACAGCAAAGCCAATCAATAAGGGAAGGAAGAGATACATAAGCAACACCTTGATTACCCGGAGATACGGCAGGGACACGGGTGTATGGATGGGAAGAATGAGATTAGCCGTTAGAGGCGTAGCGAAAATAGCTGCCACCGAGAGGATAAAAAGAAGGCTTGCTGCAAACGTAAGGCCCTCTTTCCCCTTGCTTGTATACTGGATGGCAGCTAAACCTCCCGGGGCTGCTGCCAGAAGTAAAATCCCGACTTTCGTATCTATTGGCATGGGAACGATGGTTGTGACAATCAAACCCAGGATGGGAACGAGTATAATATTTACCAAAAGC
>JAUQXU010000160.1 GCA_030837935.1 Candidatus Brocadia sp. | reverse complement strand
CCGCCGCCAGTATTTGCTCCTCTGTCAACAGAGGTTTTCAATATGTTTCGGCGATTAGCAACGAGCGGCGGGCCACGTGGCAAGGGATGCGTGATCTGTTTTGCTGCTGCCAACTTTAACGCACCAATCAATGATCCCAATAACATTGGGGGATTTATTTGGCTGGATTACGGTTCAGGAAGACAGCGCAGGACAACCGGACCAATACTCAACGGTTTGGCTGCTCATCCCAATGTTATTGCCGTTGCAGCTTCTACCAGTCTCAATAAACATGCGGCCTACAGTAACTGGGGAGCCGAAATCAGTGTTTGTGCTCCGAGCAATAACTTTCATCCAATCAATCCACAACAGTTTGTGGCCGGTCGTGGAATCTGGACTACTGATAATGAGGCTTTTGGTGAAGGCTTTACTGCTCATAGCCGCTATACGGGACGCTTTGGTGGTACTTCAAGTGCCACTCCGTTAGCTGCAGGAGTCGCCGCCCTTGTCTTGTCAGCCAATCTGAAGCTCAGTGCTGCTGAAGTCAAAGAAATATTACAGACAACTGCCGATAAGATTGTAGATACTGACCCTGACATTGTGCTCAGTACAAACCGTGGTCAGTATGATAGTAATGGTCGCTGCGATTGGTTTGGATTTGGCAAGGTGAATGCAGCCACGGCAGTGGTGGAGGCTAAAAAGAGAATGAATAATTTTTAATCAGGAGGATTAAGGCATGGCAAACAAAATTAAATCTGTAAAGGATTTGGACTTCACACCTCAGGGTAAGGTCTTTCCTTCACCCCGCGACTGGCGGGATGTGTTCATTTATTTTCTGCTGGTGGATCGGTTCAATAATAATCAGCAAAACCTTCCTGCGTATGATCCCGCTTCCGCTCCCAAAGGGAGGGATTCGGAACAGGGCAGGGTATTCCAGGGTGGAAATCTCAAAGGTATCATCCACCGTCTGGATTATATCCGGGGGCTTGGCGCTAATGCGATATGGCTGAGTCCCGTTTTTAAAAACCGTCAGGAGAAAAATGATACTTATCATGGATATGGCATTCAGGATTTCCTGGAGGTGGACCCAAGGTTTGGTACCAGCGAGGATCTGCAGGAACTGGTCAGGCAGGCCCATAAAAAGAATATGTATGTTGTTCTGGATATTATTCTCAACCATACGGGGGACAACTGGGCATATCCGGGTGATTTTCCCTATTATTTCTGGAAAGATGCGCCAGGCCCCTTTGACTTTGGTTTTTGGAGGGAGGTTGATCCGGCGCAGGAATTCCAGAAGGATGACGCCGTCTGGCCAGAAGAACTGCAGCATCCGGAATGTTATAAGCGGAGGGGACAGATCAGGAATTGGAGCGACACTGCTGAAGCTATAAACGGTGACTTTCTGAGCTTAAAAGAGCTGGATATCAACAGCCCTGCTGTATTGGACGCCCTGATCAGGGCCTATAAATACTGGATTGCAATTGCGGATATTGACGGGTTCCGGGTAGATACGGTGAAGCACATGGAAGATAGCACGACCGCTCTTTTCTGCAATGCGGTGCGTGAATATGCCAAGCGCATTGGTAAGCAGAATTTCTTTATCTTTGGTGAGATTGTGGGAGATGATCTCACCATACAGAGCTATATTGGCCGCAACAGCCGTATCGAAGGGACAAATGAGAGATTTCCCTCACTGGATGCCGCGCTGGATTTTCCCCTGTATTTTGTCCTCGAAGAGGCAGTTAAAGGGTTTGTAGTACCATCTGCCCTCCGCGACCGGTATGAACAATTCAAGACACTGTATGCAGATCATGGTGAGGCCGGGCGTTACTTTGTTACCTTTGTCGATAACCACGACCAGATGTCCAGACCGTATCGACGTTTTATGCATGATAATTCCCATCCCAAACAGGCCGTCCTCGCTATCGGATATCTGCTGACAAGTCAGGGGGTGCCGTGTATTTATTACGGCACAGAGCAAGGTTTTGACGGCGGAGGAGATAACGACAGCTATGTGAGGGAATGCATGTTTGGCGGCCGATGGGGCGCATTTGATAGCACGGGACGTCACTTCTTCAATCAGAAACACCAGATATACCAAGGCATCGCCAAAATAGCAGCGGTCAGACAAGGCGAACCGGCGCTCCGCTATGGCAGGCTATATTTCCGAGAGATTTCAGGGAATGGTATTGATTTCGGACACCCCCTTGATGGCAACTGCACGTTGGCTTATTCGAGAATACTTGACAGTACTGAGGTTCTTGTTGCTATGAATCTGGACACCAATTTCAGGAATGATTTTGTTACGGTAGACGCTAATTTGACTCCGTCAGGATGGAAAATGGTCAATCTGCTGGGACCGGAAAAACGGGTGGCTGTGGAGCAGACAGGTTCAAGGAATGCTGTCAGGATTCCTCTCAATGGCCACGAAATGGTTATCTTAAAACGGCCTTAAGTTTGTTACATCAAGCGTGCTTCATATGGGAATAGCGCCAGATAAGTATTGACTATAATATATTTAACACACAAAGACTCAGAATTTCTCAGAATCATGTTGTACATAATCATATAGACTATTCAAATATGGCAGAATTTTATAAATTTTAGAAGGGAAGGGGTGAAAATGGGAGAAGTGAATTTATTAAAAACGATTATGTTTGGGTTTATAAAATATGTGATACCAAATATAATTGTTATTTTTTTGACTGTGTGTTTTGTTGTGCCTAAGCAAGTTACGGCGATTAAGAGAACGGATATAAAGACTCAGTATTTAATTGACGCATATAGATTTTTAGCTTTAGAAGCGTCAAAGCCACCTATAAATGATCAAATGGAGGATTTTGAGAAAAGAGTAAATGATTTGAAGCAAGCTATAGCAGACATTCAGTTGTTTGGGAGTTTGCCGCAGATAGAGATGTGTAGGCAGATAGTTGTTTCTGGTGCAGGTACTAGTGAAGAATCACAAAAAGAATGTGCTAAGAAGAAGACGGAGTTGTTAACAAATTTACGTATGGACTTAAGAAATTATTTAAAGTTAGACAGGATAAAAGATCCTGAAGCTGGTGTGTATTATCTTAATAATTGAAAAAAGAAAACAGAATAATTAAATATTCTTGACGAGTTTGAAGAACATAAAAAAGGGTGCGAAGAGGGTTGGTAGCGTACTGAGTGTAGCGAAGCGTATCACTAGAAAATTAACTAAAAATAAATTTTTGTGCGTTAAATATATTATAGCCTAAGTATTTTATATATCCTGGAAATCCTTCCTTGTAAAAGAACACGGTTTGTAAAAACTTTCCGTGGTGTGCCTGCATTTTATCCTCGTTTTTCATGTCTGTGTTATTCATCAAGCCAACCATGTGATTAATCTTTCGATTTTGCAATTTTTATTATGCAAATAAGGAATAAGTTGTGATATAATTATTACTAAATTGTAATGATTACATAAATCAATTTAGATGCAAAGGTGATGATATATGAAGATTGCAGTCTCGGGTAAGGGTGGCGTTGGGAAGACGACTTTTGTTGCCACGCTGGCAAGGGTTTTTGCAGAAAACGGGAAAAAGGTTATAGCGATAGATGCTGACCCTGTGGCTAATCTGGCAGCAACATTAGGTATTAAAAATATATCAGAGATAGTTCCGATTAGCCAGATGAAGGACTTGATAAAGGAGCGTACGGGCGCTACGTCCGAAGAATACGGGAAGTTCTTTCAGCTGAATCCTACGGTTTCCGATCTTCCTGATAAGCTCTCTCTGGAACAAGAAGGCATAAAGCTCATGGTGTTGGGTGCCGTAAAACGCGGGGGTGGTGGATGCGCGTGTCCTGAGAGTGCATTTTTAAGGACATTGCTCAGTCATTTAATCGTGCAACGGGATGAGGTTGTAATTGTGGATATGGAGGCTGGGGTTGAGCACCTCGGTCGCGCCACAGTAAAGGCAGTAAATGCGCTGATTGTAATCGTTGAGCCTGGCTCCAAGAGCATCCAAACCGCTTTTCAGGTTAAAAAACTTGCAGACGATATAGGCCTCAAGTCGATTTATGCGGTGGGTAATAAGGTGGCTTCTGATGAACACAGGGCATTGATCGAAAAGGGATTGCAGGGTATTCCTGTCCTGGGTTTTATTTCCTATAACGACAGGGTGCTTGAATCGGATATTGTGGGAAAGGCGGTCTTTGCAGAAAATAGTCAGCTGATGTCAGAAGTAAGGAAAATAAAGAACAGTCTGGATGATTGTATAAAAGGAAAGTAAAGTTTGTATTTTCCCTTGATTTCAATGTATTTATATTTATAATTGTTTGTTCTATTTACCACAGACAACTGTGGTGGGTGGTCAGTCTGACGGCATACGATAGGTATGTTAGTCAGCCTGGTATTCGTAAACATAGCAAAGGGGGGTAGTAAAATGGAAGAAAAACAAAAAACGGCAGACCGTATAATGCTTGATCGGATGAAAGAAATGAAAGTGGAAACTATGTATGATAGGTATCAGGCGCAACTTCCACAATGTGGTTATGGTAGTCTTGCATTGTGTTGCCGTCATTGTAATTATGGTCCGTGTAATATCGACCCTTTCGGGAAAGGCCCAAAGAGGGGTATCTGTGGAGCAGATGCAAATACCTTTGCGGCCAGGCATTATCTTCGTATGAGCGGCGCAGGTACTGCATGTCACTCAGACCATGCACGGGCTGCTGCACATCTTCTGGTTTCCACCGCAAGGGGCGAGGCGCCCGGTTATCGGATTAAAGATGTTGAGAAGCTGATGATGGTTGCCGAGTGTTTTGGGATAAAGACAAAGGACCGGAAGATTAATGAGATTGCCGAAGAAGTGGGTGAGATGGCGTTAATGGAGTTTGGAAAGCCTTACGGTACGTTATTATTCTTGAAGAGGGCGCCTGAAGCACGCCAGAAGATATGGGAGAAATTGGGCATTGCACCAAGGGCCATTGATCGCGAGGTTACTGAGAGTATGCACCGTACCGGAATGGGTGGCGATCAGGATTATCGGAATCTTACAAAACAGGCCATGCGTGTGGCATTAGCAGATGGTTGGGGCGGTTGTATGATAGCAACTGAATTACAGGATATTATGTTCGGTACCCCAAAGCCTACGCAGGGAAGATCAAATTTAGGTGTCATAAAAAAGGACCACGTTAATATTATTGTTCACGGGCATGAACCACAACTTGCCGAGGCTATTGTCCTTGCCTGCGGTGATCCCTCAATTGCAAGCGCTGCGCACGCAGTGGGGGCGAAAGGTGTTGTGCTTGCCGGTCTTTGTTGTACAGCCAACGAACTCCTTGTCCGGCATGGGATTCCTATGGCCGGCCATATGACTGTGCAGGAGGCAGCTATTGCTACAGGCGCTGTTGAGGCGATGGTTGTTGATATACAATGCGTGATGCAGTCGCTCGCTGAAACGGCAAAACAATTCCATACGAAGCTGATAACAACCCTGTCAAAGGCAAAGATTTCTGGTGCAGAACACGTAGAGTTCGAAGATGAACATGCCCTTGATGCGGCGAAAAAGATTATCATGATGGCTATAGAAAATTATAAAAACAGAGACAAAGAAAAGGTCTTTATTCCGGCCAGCGCAGAACCGAGTATCGTTGCTGGTTTTAGTCATGAGACGATCAAATATATGCTGGGCGGCAGGTATCGGGCAAGCTATAGGCCATTAAATGACAATATCATTAACGGCAGGATTCGCGGTGTTGTGGGTATTGCCGGTTGTACGAGCCCTAAGGCAGGTGTGTGTGAACCATCGTATATCAATCTGGCAAGAGAGTTAATTGCAAATAATTTCCTGGTGGTGGCGACTGGATGTGCTGCCGGGCAATGTGCCTCCGACGGGTTAATGGTTCCTGAGATGAAAGATGCGTGTGGCCAGGGACTCAAAGAGGTTTGTGAGGCAGTTGGTATACCGCCGGTTTTGCATTCGGGCGCTTGTGTTGATAACAGCCGTATTCTGATTGCCGTTAGCGAGATGGTTAAAGAAGGCGGTTTAGGAAATGATATCAGTGAATTGCCGGTGGCTGGTGCGTGCACGGAATGGATGAGTGAAAAGGCAATTGCTATTGGACAATATCTGGTGGCTTCTGGTATTTATACCGTCTTTGGTATGAATTCACCTGTGGCTGGTGCGCCTGATATGCAGAGGTTATTAACAAAAGAGATGGAAGAGTTGTGTGGTGCCAGATGGGATTTTGAGCCAGATTTGAAGAAGATAGGGAAGATGCTCATGGATCACATCGAAAAGAAGAGGGACGCACTAGGCATCAATGTGAAAAAGGAGAGGAAGCTGTACGATATGGCTGAGAGAAGGGCGTTGGAAAGGGAGTGTAAACCAACAGCACATCATTCATAAAAAGATTTTAAAGGGGTATTTCGTATGTCAAAGATTATCTGTTCTGCCGCCATTCGTGGTGCAAATCAAATTGTAGATAAGGCTGATAAAAAACTGGCTGACGCGATTGCGCAAAAGGGACGCGATTGTAAGGTGGAGTTTCCTAACACGGCGTATTATTTACCCATCATTTATTCTATGACGGGCGTTGCCGTGAAAACGTTGGAAGATTGTGAGTATATTATGGGGATGGCAAGAAGCATGCTTCCGCCACTGCCAGCAGAAAAACACTGGGTTCCTTACCTTGGGCATACCCTGGATGCCGGTATGGCAACGCTTTTTTCTGAGGAAATTTATGAGGCCTGTAAATATTTGATAGGGCCTCACCCGGTAGATGGGATATGGCTTGGCGCCGCCGATGACGTTATTATGCGCGAGCGTGGCATTGAGTTCGTCGATGGTACGGCACCGGGGTTCGCCGCAATTGTTGGCTGTGCGCCTGACGCGGATACGGCCGTGAAGATTGCCAGGGAACTTCAGCAAAAGAATCTTTACGTTTTTATGCAATCAGATAATCTCGGTTTGTCTTTTGCCGAACAACTGGCCGAAAAGGGTGTGCAGATGGGTTGGGATACCCGGCTGGTGCCTTTTGGAAAAGAGACATCGGCTGCAGTGTATTCCCTGGGTTTTGCCAACAGGGCAGCCCTTTCGTTCGGAAATGTACCGCCAGGTGAAGCGCGGAGGAATCTCCTTTATAATAAAAATCGTATTTTTGCCTTTGTCCTGGCATTGGGTACGCAGGTTACCGATGAACAATATGCGAATGCGGCAGGTGCAATCAATTACGGTTTTCCAACGATTACCAATATTGACATTCCGGAAATATTGCCGACAGGTGTTTGCACATACGAACATGTGGTCTCCAGGGTGCCGGTTGATAAGATCGTTGATAAGTGTGTCGAAGTGCGCGGCCTGAAAATTTCTATTCATAAGCTGGATATTCCGGTGGCATATGGCCCTGCCTTTGAGGGGGAACGTATTCGAAGAGAGGACATGCAGATTGAGATTGGTGGTCCCGGTGTACCTGCCTTTGAGTATGTGTGTACCAAAGAAATCGATGAGGTTGAGGACGGTAAAATACAGGTTATAGGTCCCGATCTGGACGGGATTCCGCCTGGGCCAGGCGTTTCTCTTGGTATTATGGTCGAGGTCGCCGGGCGAAAGATGCAGCCTGATTTTGAGCCGATTTTTGAACGGCAAATGCACCGATTCCTCGGTGAGGCCCAGGGGTTGTTCCACATGGGTCAGAGAGATATGATCCGTCACCGCATTGGTAAGGAGGCGTTTAAGGCTGGCTTTAGGATTAAGCATATAGGGAGCATTATCCATGCCAAGTTCCATGGCGATTTTGGCGCCATTGTTGACAAGGTACAGGTAACTTTGTATACAAAAAAGGAAGATGTGGAAAGGCTTTTGAAGGATGTACGCGCTGCGTATGTAGAACGTGATGCGCGGTTGAAAGGTATGACAGATGACTCGGTAAACTTGTTTTATAGTTGTACGCTCTGTCAGAGTTTTGCACCAACCCACATTTGTGTTGTTACACCTGAACGTTCCGGTTTGTGTGGTTCCGTGAGCTGGCTGGATGGAAAGGCCGGCTATGAGATTAATCCAACCGGGCCGAATCAGCCCATAGAAAGAGGAAAAACTGTTGATGACAGACTTGGCCAGTGGGAAGGTACAAATTCATTCATTTATAATGGATCGAACAGATCCCTTGAAAAGGTGAGTTTGTATAGTATTATGACAGATCCCATGACAAGCTGCGGGTGCTTCGAGTGTATATCTGCCATGCTGCCCATGACCAATGGGATTATGGTGGTAGACCGTGATTTTACGGAAATGACTCCCTGCGGCATGAAGTTCTCCACGCTGGCGGGAACCGTTGGCGGTGGGCTGCAAACTCCCGGTTTTATGGGCCATAGCAAGTTTTATCTGAGTAGCAGGAAATTTGTTTCGGCTGATGGCGGGTTGGCCCGTGTCGTCTGGATGCCTAAGGCGTTAAAGGAAGAATTGGGGGAGATGCTTGTAAAAACTGCTGAAGAGCTTGGTCTTGAAGATTTCCTCACGAAGATTGCTGATGAAACGGTTGCGCAGACAGAAGAAGAAGTTGTTGCGTACATGCAGAAGGTAAACCATCCTGCATTAACCTTAGCGCCGATGTTCTGAAAGTGATATAACGTCCGGCAACGCAAAATTAGGAGACGGTAAGGCAGCCAAAACCTGTAGTCAGACAAACATACATGTTTCCTGTGGATATGTTAACAAAAAAACACAACGGCTATTCTGCTCTATAGCCTTGTATAAATAAAGCGACACGAAGAAATCTCTGAAAAGAGATAATTTACCCATACTTTTTTATCAGGAGTCCATTGATGATCTTTGATGTGCCATGTGTGAAGAATCAGGAAGAATGCCCGGGCGAAGACAAGGAGAAACGCCAAGGTGGGGGCGATCTCGTTGCAAAATTATTGAAAATGCGTACGATTATGGTAACGGATGAAGTGACGAAGAAGATGGCACAACAGATCATGACACAACTTCTACTCCTTGAAGGGGAGGGTGATGAGGATATTAAAATGTTTATTAATTCTCCCGGAGGAGATGCCGATGCCGGTTTTGCGATCTATGATATGATGCGGTTTGTCAAACCGAAGATAAAGGCTGTATGCTCAGGGGTTGCTGCCAGTGCTGCGGTGATTATTTTACTTGGCGCAAAAAAGGAGAATCGTTTTAGCATGGCCAATGCCCGCGTTCTCATTCATCAGCCTTCCACCGGTATCCATGGTACCGCTGCTGATATTCAAATAGAAGCCAGCGAAATACTCAAATGCCGGGAAAAGATTAATAGGTTGATTTCTGTTGAGACGGGACAACCTATGGCTAAGGTAGAGTTGGATACGAAAAGGAATCTCTGGATGTCATCCGAAGAGGCGCTCAAGTATGGATTAGTCAGCAAAATTATACAGATGAGTGATGATTTAAAAACATAATTTTATGGTAATTGCCCACTATCAACGGGGAGTTTCTTGTGGATTGTAACCACCTTTTTATCCTCTTTTTACGAATGAGGGTGAATGGGTGGTTATTCGTTTGATGCCGGGCAAGTTTATTCATGTGAAAGGATGTAAAGAATGGCACTAACTGGATTAGACATTTACAAACTACTTCCCAAAACAAATTGCAAGAAGTGCGGAAGGCCTACATGTCTGGCATTTGCTATGCAACTGGCGCAAAAAAAGGCAAACTTATCGGATTGTCCCGATGTAAGCGAAGAGGCTAAGAATGTTTTGGGAGCCGCTTCTGCGCCTCCAATTAAGTTGGTAACTGTCGGTACAGGCGCCAGGCAAGTTCAGATTGGTGAGGAAAATGTCTTATTCAGACACGAGGAGAAGTTTTATCATCCTACCGGTGTGGCTGTTACTATACAGGACGATTTAAGTGACGTTGCCTTTAACGATCGTTTGAAAAAGATCAATAGTTTGAAAATCACCCGTGTTGGTACTGAGATCGAGATCGATTTGATAGCCATCATCAACAAGAGCAATAACGCAGAAAAATTTGCTGAAGCGGCAAAGAAGGTCAGTAGTGGCTCCCATTTGAGCATGATTTTGAGCAGTGCATCGGCCGATAATATGAAGGCCGCTTTGCAAAATTGTGCGGAAAAGAAGCCGTTGATCCATGGTGCCAACGCAGGGAATTGTGAGGCTATGGCAGGATTGGCGAAAGAAAAGAAGTGCCCGATGACGGTGACGGCGCCGACGCTTGAAGAACTTGCCGACCTGGCTGAACGAGCGAAGAAGGCAGGTGTTGAAGAGGTTGTATTAGATGTGAGCGTCGGTAATCCTAAAGAAGTGCTCCAAAAACTTACCAAGATAAGGCGGGCAGCATTGAAGAAAAATTTCCGTGCCCTAGGATTTCCTATGATTACCTTTGTTCATGATGAAGATCCGTTCCAGGAAATTTC
The DNA here is from genome assembly GCA_030837935.1 of Candidatus Brocadia sp. GTDB lineage: Bacteria > Planctomycetota > Brocadiia > Brocadiales > Brocadiaceae > Brocadia. Next base: position 9,919 of record JAUQXU010000160.1, on the reverse strand, counting down.
GCTGGCAAGCACGTATTTGCTTAAGTATGCGGGTATCGTTGCAGTCAATGCATGTGAACCCTGGGCAATTATGCCGTTGCTTACTGCACGGACAAATATATTTACTGACCCGCAGAAGCCAATTCAGGTTGAGCCAAAATTATATGCTGTGGGTGATGTCAAGGAAGATTCGCCTATACTATTTACCACAAACTTTTCACTTACTTACTATACTGTTCAAGGTGAGGTTGAGTCGAGCCGGGTTCCTGCCTATATTTTGTCTGTGGATACCGGTGGCACTTCCGTATTAACGGCGTACTCCGGTGACAAATTAAATGATAAAGTTGTTGCTAAGGCTATGACGGATGCAAAGGTCGAGACAAAGGTAAGGCACAAAAAACTGATAATTCCTGGTCTTGTTGCCGTGATGTCTGGAAAACTTCAGGAGACCCTTGGGTGGGAAATCCTGGTAGGTCCCAGAGAAGCTTCAGGGCTTCCTTCTTATCTGAAAACGGTGTGGAAGCCGTAATATGAGGCTGTTTGAGAATTTTCGTTTCTGGGTATAAATATGGAAAACTCACGTTGTAAAGTACATTTTTTCCCGGTTGACATCACGGTAGAAATTGAAAAGGGTAAAACCATCCTCGATGCTGCTTACAAGGGTGATTTGTTTATCAACGCCTTGTGCGGCGGCGATGGCACGTGCGGTAAGTGTAAAGTTGTTCTTGGTTCTGGTATGATTGAAAGCATGCCCACTGCCCATATCTCGGTATCAGAAGCACAAAAAGGATATGTTTTGGCGTGCAGCACGAAGGTGATCGGTGACTTGGAAGTAATAATTCCTGAAGAATCGAAGCTTGATAAGAGTCAAATACTTGTGAGTGACTTTCCCCAATTTTCCGGTTCCTTGGCGGCAGCTACATCGAAAGTGGAACATTTTAAGCATGACCCCTTGGTGAATAAGATTTATCTTGAACTGCCGCAACCCAGTTTGGACGATTGCATGGCAGATTATGAGCGGCTGTGTAAGGAAATAATGGTTAAAACAGATATTCCTTTAGAAAAGATAACAACAAATTTTGATGTTTTAAAACGGCTCCCGGGTATTTTAAGGAGTAGCGACTGGAAGGTTACAGTGACGCTGGGATACAGAGTCTCGTCGGTTGAAATTGTTGAAATACAGGGCGGCAACGTCAGTGGAGAAAATTATGGTGTTGCGGTAGATGTAGGGACAACCACGGTGGTTGCGCATCTCCTGAATCTTTCCCGCGGAGAGACGATTGATATCGAAGCTACGTATAATTCACAAATTAAATACGGAGATGATTATATCCAGAGGATTATTTATGCTGCACAAAATAATGCAATGGATCTCATGCAGGAGGTGCTCGTTGAAGACATCAATCATCTCATTTCTACCCTTATTAAGAGAAATCATATCAGTATCCATGATATTAGCGCTGTAGTTTGCGCCGGAAATACCGTCATGACCCATTTTCTCATTGGTTTGGATCCTACGAATATTAGAAAAGAACCATATCTTCCAGCAGCAAGTTTTGTGCCGCCATTGAGAGCTCGTGAGGTGGGGATTAAAATCAATAACAACGGCTTGTTATATACGCTCCCCTGTGTTGGTGCTTATGTGGGTGGGGATATTTCTTCAGGCGCCCTGGCTATCAGGTTGGACAAAGCAGATGTGTTGTCACTGCTTATTGATATCGGTACGAATGGTGAGATTGTGCTGGGAAATAAAGACTGGATGGTGTGCTGTTCCGCATCGGCTGGTCCCGCCTTTGAAGGCAGTGGTATTTCCTGTGGCACGCGTGCGGCTAAGGGAGCAATAGAAAAGGTAACGATTACGAAAGAATACGACGTTGTTTATAAAACAATTGGCGAAGCGCCGCCGGGCGGTATCTGTGGATCGGGACTTTTAGACTGTCTGGCTAATCTGACAAGGAGTGGTGTGATTGACAGGACAGGTAATTTTCAGAAGGGAATAAACTCAGACCGTTTGAGAAAAAGTGATAACGGATATGAATTTGTCCTGGTTGATAGAAGTAAAACTTCTACAAAGCGGGATATCGTTATTACCCAGGCAGACATTCAAAATCTTATGCGGTCAAAAGCCGCTATTTATTCAGCAATTTCCACATTGCTTGAATCCATGGGGATGAGTGTAAGTAATATTGAGCAGCTTTATCTTGCCGGTGGTTTTGGAAATTATCTGGATATAAGGAGTGCGATAACTATAGGAATGCTTCCCGATGTATCTGTTTCAAAGGTACAATTTGTGGGGAATACGTCGGTAATTGGCGCAAAAATGGCTTTATTCTCAAAAGACGCTTATGAAGTTGCCGGAATAATTACTTCAAAGATGACATATTTTGACCTCATGAGTAATAATAAATATATGGAAGAATATATATCGGCAAACTTTTTGCCTCATACCGATATTGAAAAATTTCCATCTGTTGCTGTGGAACTTATGGTCTCGTAAAAAAAGGAATTTTCTATGGCTTTTAATATTGCAGTGGCAGGAAAGGGAGGAACGGGAAAATCAACCCTTTCTGCCCTTATTATTCGATATATAACCGAAGAGATCGGGAAACCGGTATCAGCTGTAGATGCGGACCCCAATGCATCTTTAGGGGCATTACTTGGTCTGCATGTTCAGAACACCGTCGCCGATCTGCGGGAGGATATCGTAGAGAAGAAGGTGGATTTTTCCGGGATGTCAAAGGATAGATATATTGAGTATGCTATCGAGGAGTCTATCATTGAAAAGGAGAAATTTGATCTTTTAACGATGGGGAGACCAGAAGGGCCAAAATGCTATTGCTATGTAAATAATCTCCTTCGTAAATACATGGATAAAGTAGGAACATCATATCCCTTTGTTGTGACTGACAATGAGGCGGGGATGGAGCATCTCTCGCGCAGGACGACGAATAATGTGGATCTCCTGCTGATCGTAAGCGAACCGACGATTGTGGGTGCATTGACATTACAACGGATCCTTGCATTAGCCGATTCGCTTCCTGTTACTATTCGCCATAAGTTTTGTGTGTTAAACCGGGTACCCAAGAATGGCATTCACGCGAATCTTCAACAGAAGTTAGATAGCCTGGGGGTGGAGATATCGGCAATATTCCCATTCGATCAGGAGGTTTACGACACAGCGGCATGTGGGGCTTCTGTGTTTGAAATTTCCCGTGAAAATGAGTTGTATCAAAAACTTGGTAAGTTCCTGCATAAACATTTGCCCGCAAGCATGCTTGAAAAAAGTATTGCTGACCGCAGGTAGCGTAATAAAGGGAAACGCGTTCTTGCAGTTGTCTGAAGTGATGTCTGATGAATTTAAAGTTTTTCCTCTGTGTGCGAAAATTTACTTTTTAGTCAGCCCCGTGACGAGTGTGGTGAAATTTTTACAATAATGGATGGATTGGTAGGAGATAAATGAATGGAAATACCAAACGTAGCTGATAAGTGGTCAGGTGGTGTCACTGAAATTACCCTCGGTGCTACAAAGGACAAAGGAGGTAGCCGGACAAAAACATTTACCATTGGTGGTGCAAAAAGCATCCCCTTTATGGATTTTGAGGGGAATCCCGGCCAAAAGCCTGTGGTTGCAATGGACGTTTATGATGCGCCCCCCGAAGACTGGCCAGAGACATTGACCAGGCCTTTTGCGGATGTTCTTAACGATCCGGCACAATGGGCAAGAAAATGTGTAGAACAGTATGGTGCGGACGTGATCTGCCTTAAGTTGGATGGAATTCATCCTGATAAAGGCAATAAAAGCGCGGAAGAGGCGGTAAAGACGGTAAAGTCTATACTTGCAGCGGTAGGTGTGCCATTAATTATTTGGGGATGCGAGCATGATGAAAAAGACAATGAGGTCATGCCTAAGGTGAGTCAGGCTGCCAGGGGAGAAAGTTGCTTATTGGGGGTAGTGACCCAGGATAGTTATAAGACGCTTACGGCTACATGTCTGGCAGACGGACATTCTCTCATTACGTTAGCGCCAGTGGATATCAATATTGCAAAGCAGGTTAACATCCTTGTGTCCGAAATGGATTTTCCACTCAATCGCATAGTAATGTTCCAATCAACCGGGGCATTGGGTTATGGTATGGAGTATACCTATTCTATTCAGGAACGTGAACGGCTGGCAGCGCTTACTGGTGATAAAATGATGTCCATGCCCGTAATCTGCGATGTTGGGCATGAGGCATGGAGAACCAAGGAGTCTAAATCAGAAGATAGCGAGGTTCCGCAGTGGGGGCCAAGGGATGAGCGAGGACCAATGTGGGAGGCCATTACCGCTGTTGGCCTTTTGCAATCCGGAGTTGATATTATCCGTATGAGCCATCCTAAGGCGGTAGCCACAGTAAAAAAGTGTATTGATCGTTTATATTAAATAATAAAAAAGAGAAAGGATAAACATACGATGATTTCCATCGGTGAACGTATCAACGGTATGTTTAAAGACGTACGGGAAGCGATAAAGAATAAGGATCCAAAAGCTGTAAGAGAACTTGCAATAAAGCAAACAGAAGCAGGGGCAAGCTTTCTGGATATAAATGTGGGCACTGCTACAGCGGATCCTGTTGGGGCAATGAAATGGTTGGTTGAGGTTGTTCAGGATACGGTAAAGACACCCATTGCTATTGATAGCCAGAGATTTGATGTTCTGAAGGCGGGTTTATCGGTGATCAAAAATGAAGTCCTGATTAATTCTTCAAAGGGGGATCCTGAAGAATTGGATAAGTTCATGTCCTTAGCCAAGGAATACAATGCATCCCTGATGTGTCTGACGATGGACAAATGTGGTATTCCACAGGATGTCGAACGGCGCATGGAGATTGCTATGAAGATCGTAGAGAAGGCAGTGGAACATGAATTCGAGCTGTCAAAGGTATATATTGATCCTGTGCTCTTTCCTATTAACGTCGATCAGAAGCAACCGGCGCTCATGTTTGACATCTTCAATCAGATTAAAATGATTTCTGACCCCCCGCCCCATAGAAATGTGGGACTGAGTAATTTCTCACAGGGAACGAAGGAAAAGAGGCTTTTGGCGAGGGTATTTCTCACCATGGGTATTTCCTACGGATTGGATGCCGCAGTGATGGATGTGCTTGATAAAGATTTAATGGACGCTGCAATAACTGCAGAGATTATCATGAATCAGCATGTTTATAGTGATTCATATCTGACTGCATGCAGAAAGTAAATTTATGTTTGCAGGGTGGATGAACTAAGTACACGTATAAATGTATTGTTTTTTTTGATAGGGCACGGGTTTAAACCGTGCCTTTCTCTTTTTTATAAATGTCTGCGACAAGAATTTAAGATAATGCTGTGATTTATTCTTCGAGACCCAATAGCTTAAGGCATTGATCGAAGTCTGCGGGAACAGGTGCTGTGACTGATATCGCCTTTTGGGTATAAGGGTGCACAAACGATAGTTGATATGCGTGGAGCATCTGTCTTGGGATTTGTCTCAAGAGCGGGTGTTCGATTGGTTTCCGATCATATTCCATCTCTCCAATCACGGGGTATCCTGCCGAGGCGAGGTGGATTCTGATCTGGTGCGTCCTGCCTGTCTCGGTATTCACCTCCAGATAGGAGGCGTCCTTGCCTCTCTTCAGGAGCTTTATGTGTGTCACGGCGTTTTGTCCTCGTAGTGGAGTATCTATCGTGAATGTTTGTTTCCCTACACGACCCCTTACAATAACCCTGTAAACCTTTTTCATAAGGTTTTTTTTAAACAAGGTCTTCATCTGTTCAAAGGCATCCTTATTCATAGCGAAGATAATCGCACCAGAGGTATCCTTGTCCAATCGGTGGACAGCCTGAATGTATTTATCCTTAAAGTGCTTCCTCAAATTGCTTTCAAGGCTTTCGGGGCCATTTGTTATGACATCGGGTGGTTTTGAAACGATCAGATAGTGATTGTCCTTAAACAGGATGGCGTCTTTTTGGAATTCTGAGTGCGGTTGCTCCTGTATAATGACCTCAACGGAATCCCCTTCTTTTAATTGGTAGGAGGCAATCCAGACCCTTTTTTTATTTACAAAAACCATTCGTTTATCCAGGAGTTGTTTTGCCTTTTTTTTGGATAAGGTTAGTTTCCCGGTTATATAGTTCAACAAGGTATGAATACTATCTTCATGGGTGAGTATAAATTTCCGCATTCCTTTGTTATAAATCTCCGGATTTATCAGGGGGTACTATGGATGCGGTTGATTGTGTATACCTAAAGGATGCAGGTGTGATATTTGATATCATGGAATGGGTGAAACAAAAACGATAATTAGGTGGTTTTATATTATTGTGATATGAAAAACAAATTTGCTCCCTATCCTGGCTGACAGAAAGAACGTTTACAAATTGCGTTTATTGTAAGCAAAACCTGATAAAAGTCAATAAATTTCAACGTGATAGTGATATTATAGAGTTGATTGAACGACTTGGCGATCCAATACCAAAAACCTTACAAAGATAATCCTCTTTCCATCCCGGTTGTATCCAAATGACGTCAACTCATTTTCCTCTCCGTTCTCAGTTTCGGTTTTTTGTGCTATCGTCTATAATCATTTCATCCCTACGGGATTCATAGCGCTTTCATTAAATAGTATTAAATCTATCGTTAGAGTGATGCAGAGATTAATATCCTTAAAAACTATATTTTACCACCATCATCAAATCTTCAAGATTTGCTAATGATGCTTGGACTACTGATAATTCAAAAGAAGTGTCAATCTCAATATCACCATTATTACCTCTACACAACTTCCACTCATCGATTCTTGATAAATTCGTTGCAGTTGCGTCAATATTAATTGAATAGTTAGCCGGATTGTTTTTAACCCTTGTAATGAAAATTACATTCTCAACGTCTACATCAAGCGACTGAACAAAATATGGTAACCTTGATTTACCGATTGTCAAATCAACTGCTCCATTCTTTTTCAATAAATGCCATTCATTGGGGAGGTCATGTTTCATGTTCAGGGCAATATGTAATCCTGTCTGGCTAAGTTGCTGCCTAATAGCACCTAAGCGATCTTTTAATGAAGTTACCGCTAAATTTTTCAGACTTGAACCGCCTTCTCTCGCTGTATATTTCACATGAACAATAACATCTGAAATAGTACTGTAATCAAACTGTCGTATTTCCTGCGGAAGCTCCAACCTCCAGCTACTAATGGCCCCGGTGCCTTCAAATGGTAAATACCGTTCGTCTCTGAAATTTAATTCGAAGATGCCACTGTCGTTTTGGGCATGACTAACAGCAATGGATTGAATAGATCCTACATTATAAACAAACCTTTCATCATTACCTGTATCTTCGGTATATCCTGTTGTGGCAAGATTATCAGGGTTTATATTCTTTCTATACCTGTTGCTGACCAACGATAGCTTGGCGCTTACTGAGGTGTATGGTCCGGCTATACAAGGCAAACTGAGACTTACTGATTTTGTCCTTCTGAAATAATGACCGGCATGGTCCATATCATACAAAACCTCCGGCAGTTCAAAATCGCAAACCCCTGTTGCTCTCAGTTTTACCAATGCTAATGGATCTAACATGGCAAGCGAAATATGTTTGGTTAATTCATATTCTCGTTTGTTTTTGTCCAGGTAGCTGGTTTCCATGCGCTTGATGTCATGAATAAGGTGGTCAGCGCTTTGCAGTCCTTTCTTCATGCTATCCCAGTAGCCATAGGAGATGAATGAATCATCATTTCCCAACTCAAAGCGATAACTCCGTTCTGCCTTTTTAGCAAAATCATGGGCTAATTGGTAGGCACGAAAATATACTGAACTGATTTGCCCGATCATCCAATCATACAATTCTTTATTGGTAAATTTAGAACGCATGAATTCATCGGTCTTTTTGGCATTTTCAATTTGCAGTTCGTGATTTTTTAAATCAGTTGCAGCAATTTCCTTGCGGATTTCTGCGGCAACTATTTGTTTGTCTATTTGAGCCAATTCTTTTTTGGCTAAACGCTCCTGAAGCTTCCAGTCATCGAAACGTCGATCATATCCTCCAAGCGTAGATGCTCGACTGGCTTCATAAGAGGCTATTCTGCTTAAAATATTCAGGACATCGGCTGCAGCATTTGCAGCACGTGATAAAGTAACTCCACCAAAAGAAGCGTCAACAGCAGGTGCGCCGCCAAACCCGTGTGCTCCTATTTTAAAATCGGGTATTAAAGAAACACTGCCACCTAATACCTGAACAACTTGAGCTGCGGTTTGGAAATCGTTGGACTCGGAAAGTTTATCCAAATTCAGCTGCTCATTCGAAATTATCTTTTTAATATTCGAATAATATTTATTCCTCTCTTCCGTTACCGCTTTCGTCCTCTTCAATATTTCAATCTGCTCTTTAGCCTCCTTAATTTGAAGAGACTTCATGTCTTTTACTGCATTGAGCACCTTGATCTCCAATTCACTGCGCAGTAAAGACATGGCTTCTGTATCTTTCTTTTCCAATGCCTGTAATAGCGAGCTACCCAGCCCTCTTACTTCCTGTGCCAACTCCGTTGCTTTTTGAGATAGCACATTAAATCTGTAATAAGGTGTTGGTGCATTGATGCCTGCTAGTATAGATGAAACATCCAGTCCGGCTGCCGCTGCACGAACTAACATGCCCGGATCAATAGGTGGTGCAAACAAGGCAAGGCTGCGCTCGACACCATCAATATTCTGGCAATGACGAATTTTAAACAGCCTGTCTGCAATCCGGTCCCAGTACTCCAGCATCTTATCGTTTTGCGGAATGCAGAAATAAAGCATAGATAATGTAACCGGGGCAGGTGGTAATTCAGCGCCACCTTCAGGCAATGCCGACAAATCCGGCAAGATATTTTCCAAATCAATCAAGGCATTTCCAAAGGCATCCAGTTTGGCCTCCATTTGGCTATAGGTTTCATAAGGGGCTTTAATGGCAGGTGGGATAATTCTTGGTTTTGGCCCCAACAGTTTATCTGCAAGAATATACATCTGTGTCGCCTGGACAATGGATTCCATCGTATCCTGCCGGAACAAATAATCTCCCCACCCCGTCAGATTATCAATATATTTCATCAACAAGGCCTTTTGGTAGGCTACCGGCCTGAAGCGGGCTACTACATGCGGCTTAAAGGGCTTGGTTCTCCATTGGTCAATGGCAAACTCCAATTCCTTTCTTTCAGGTGTATTGGGGTCGGCAATTTTGTAGAGCAGGGTATCAATTCGCTGATTGACATAGTCGTTGTCGTGGGTCAGATAAAAGGGCTTGGTTACCCAGTACTTTTGCGGTGCATCTCCCGCTAATGCACCTGTAGGATTAAACATATAATGAAACCAGGTAAGGGCTTCCTCAAAGCGTTGATTCTTGGTCAGGCGGGTAGCCAATAAAAATGGAACGTGGAAGAATAATTCCCAGTTATAAGCGCTGTAACTTCCATCGCTGGTGAAATCTAAATCCTCCACCGGATACGATAAAGTATCTACTCCACTTTCTCTAATAAGGTATGTTTTGGGAACTATAGCTGAATTCGGACTGTAATATGCTTCAAAATCAAAATTCGTTTTCTGCAATTGCGTTTCTCTTTTCATTAATTCCGGAATACCATCTCTGTAAAGTGTTTTTCTCAAGGCACAAATCAAGGGGTGGTACATATTCTTGAATTGCTCGCCGTAAGATAAGCTTGCATATACCTTGAGTTCATTAACAATTTGCTGATAATCATTATCTGCTACCAACTCCTGAATCAATGCATTAATGTCCTGTCCCGGATCGGCCTTGTATTTAGCAATATATTTGTTGAACAAGGCAATAATATCCTCAATCAATAGCATCACATGAGAACCAGTTCTGTTTACCACAACTGAATCTGCTGTTTCCTGTTCTCTTTCTCTTTCATAGAAACCGGGAATA
>JAUQXU010000159.1 GCA_030837935.1 Candidatus Brocadia sp. | reverse complement strand
ATGTAAATACCTTTCTAATATTAAGAGATGCACAGAATTAGGGTCAACTGAAATGTCTACAGCAAAGTTCCCATCTTTAATCTCAATCTCTTTTTCCTCCCTTGAGCCTTCTAAGGAGACTCCGCTCAAAGCATTTATAGCTTCTATTCTATTAAAGTAAGTATTCCCTATAACTTTCTTATATTCCTGAAAAGCCTTCAATAATATATTCTTTTCATCCGTGGCTAGATTTTTGTTCTCTAAAATCTTTCGTAACTCCCGGCGGTCCCCTTTTAATAACTCCTTTAGTTCAGCTATCTTCTCATTTGAAAATCCTCTATCTAATAGATAAGTTTTTACTGCCTCAGCTGCCTTGAATTTTGCCTCTTTTTCATAATCCCATACTCTCCTATCGATTTCTCCCCCAATTCCACTGCTCGCCAATGTTGTTGCTGGTTCCGTTCTTTTATTAAAGCTGCCGGCATTACTGTTATTACTGTCTATCTTGTATGTTAATAGATGCGCTCGCCCTGAAAATGGAATATTTGCAATGTTTACTACGACGTTCTTTGATTTGCTGCTTGCCTCCAGATTTTCAATTATTATATTTGCAATACTGCGTGAACTAGGGTATTTCAGATTTTTAGAGGCATCCCTTATAAAACCGAGCTTGTTTTTATTTTTTAAAAATATATTATATGCCTTTATAACAAAATCAATAGTCTCTATCTTTTCTGGGTCTGTAATCCCAGATAGTAGATGTTCTTTTCTTTTTTCTTTTGTTTCCTTTTTACTTTCTCTTAAACGTTTCTTTAAAATACTCTTTTCTTTTTCCGAAATATCTAGACTCTTCACAATTTCTTTATAGAGATGCGTTTTTAGTTTTTCTCTATCCACGGGAACAAAGTTAGCAACGATTGCTGAAATGCTTTCTCCATCACTTCTAAGACTTGATAAAGCTATTATCGGTTTCCTTTCTGGAAATGTTGTAGAGATAAGTTTATTAGGACCATTAACATCGTTTCCAGCAAAGACAGTTAATGCTTTAAAGGCGTTATACATGGGTTTGACTATTCCTCCGCCAATGCTAGATGACTTTGCAAATAGGCTCCAATCACCTATAAACGTTGAGTTTCCACGTGTCCCTGTAATCGCCCTCTCCAGTCCTTCATCAAAAACGTTGAAGTCATGGCCATGCCAGTCAATACCTCCCTTCCACATGTAATAAAGAGCATGTATGATATAGGCAGCAGATTCGTTAGTATCTAAATAATCCGCTGGATAAGCGTTTGCCCAATACGTCCAGTCTGAAGGATAAAGGATTACATTTTTTTCTGTGATTCCAGCTTGTTTAAGCCATCCTCTTATTGTATCAGCATCCTCTAAGAACGATGCTGGAGTTCTTCCAAATGAGTGCCAGTTGACGAAGTCTAATGGGAGATGATGTTCCGCCACGTATTCAATAAAGTTTTTTAAGATGGGTTCTTTTCTAGAATCTGCCCAACCACCTTCTTTTCTACAAAGATCACGTACATATGGAGCATAATGTGGATATTCACAACCAACCATTTCCCCCGTTACACTCCATGGACCTATACCTCCTACATAGATACTTTCGCTTACAGCTTTAGCTGCTTGTGCTGAAGCTTCGTAATATTTAAATAAACTCTCTTCTGACCCTAACCAATCCCTGTTAGGTTCATGTCCCACAAAAAAACCTAACTTCTTAACCCCCAAGTTATTTTTGAAATATTTTAATGTATATCCGACGACCTCGCTCCACTTACTATAATTTGCTGGAGGAGAAGTCTGCTCTATAGTAAAACCATCGTTGTTCCTTCCTATTTTACGGACATCACCAGGTCTAGAACTAAGCCAAGAGCGCATGGGAGCGGGATCAAAACCAATTATCAGAGTTGTCCCGTACTTATTTGATTTTTCTATAATGATAGATACCCCTGGATTTTTAAGATATTCATCTAATTCTACCTTAAAGCTCTTGAAATCAACACCACCCAGCGGTATTGTTAGTTGAATTGTAGCGGGCTTGTTTTCTTTGAAAAATTTGTTTAAAATGTACACATCTTTTTCGGAAGGATGGGTTATCCATACACTGCTCGTTAGCAGCTCAGGAACTCTACCCATGCGTTTTGAAGCATCTACTTTTATCTCAAATGTTTCCGCCTTAGCGTAAGGCATATAAATAAGAAAAACTGCAATAAAGCAAATTCCACTTCTATTCAAAAGGTTTTTTAATACTAAATTCATCTTTATACTATCCTCCATTATGGTTAATTCACTTTCAGTAGTATTTTTATCTCGTTTCACTTCAATCTTTTGGTGTCATTTTTAATTGTTTCCGAAAGAGGGGACCTATATAAATTATCCTTAAAAACTTTCTGAATAAAATATCTTCTTTCGTTTCCAGTCTTTCTCCTATACAATTCCAAATTACAATAATTTGTACATTTTTGGCAGATATTTGGAAATTCACCTTTCTTATACCTCTCTCTTAATTCCTTAACCTTTTTGCTTTGCCAAATATCAATTATTCTATCTGTTTTTATATTACCTACTATCAGCTCGCTATTTGCATTTAAATCTCTACATCCGCACAGGCCAATTTTGCCGTCGGCATATATTATAGGTCCATGATACAGCCAAAAACAAGGTTCTTTTTCAAGCGCTCCTCGATACCTCATATACATACCATCTAATAAATCTTCCTGTTTTATTAAACCTGCCCAATTATCAAAATCTATTGTGAATAAGACTTTATGTGGAAATTTTTTTAATGGCTGATAATCAGGAAGCTCTAAAGTTTTTTTCATGGTTAGATTTGACTTAAAAACTAAGGTTATATCTACAGGTTCTCCAAATTCTTTATTTAATTTTAATAAATTAAAAATATTCAATTTCAATCTCTTGTAATTTTTATTTCTATATAATTTGTTATAAATTACTTCATCTAAAGCTGATACACTGATAAGAATACGTGTGATTCCCGAATTCAAAAATTCTTCAATACCGACTTTATCTAAAAAGATACCGTTGGTAATAGTTTCTATAGTAGTTATTTCTTTTTTACTTCTTGCTTCTTTTATTCGTTTTATAAGATTTTTATCAAGAGTCGGCTCGCCCACCGTAACCTCAAGCATCAGCTCGCCTCCGCCCATGTCGCAATATTCATGAAGTGCTTTTAAATAAATCTCGTCAGCCATTACCATTTTTTCCCTCGTCTGAAATTGATACGCGCAAAATATACAATTAGCATTACAAATATTTGTTAGTTCAATATTTAGGTTCCAAGGCCTTTTTTCTATAGTCTTTAAATTTAAATAAAAATCCTTTTCTGAAACTTTATTTAAAAAATCAAGCTCTTTTATCGTTGAGATACAAGCTTTTTTCCAAAATGCCATTGTTGTCAATTCATTTCGCCTTTTCCAAAAGTACTCCATAATTCGTTTTCTATTTTTAAACAGCTTCATATTTTTATTTTTCTTAAGATGTATTTAATCAGGGTTATTCTATTTCAGGGAAATAACGCCAATTAAAAACCGACAAATTTTGTAAATAAAGTTCATAGATGGCAACCTAATCACGTCAATATGGATTCAAAAACAAGTTTAAGTTAATAGGCAAACTATTTGAAAAATCCTTTATACATCTCCTCATATTTCTTTATCATGTCTTTTACGTTAAAGATCGTTTTGACCTTTTCTGCATTATAATATCCCATGTGTTTCCTTATTTTAGCATCAGATAAAAGGAGACAAAGGCCGTTGGCTAATTCTTCAGGCTTTCCAGGGGATACTAATATCCCGCCCTTCCCTTCTTCGACAATCTCCGGTACCCCTCCTACTCGTGTGGCAACGATGGGCATCTTCATTGCCATGGCCTCCAAAAGGATTATGCCGAACCCTTCCCATCGAGATGTTAGACAAAAAATATCCATACCTGCAATATACTTGGTAACATTTTCCTGCCAACCGGTAAATACAACATCGTTCTCGATGCCCAAAGTAATCGAAAGCCTTTCCATGTCCTTTTTAAGGGGACCGTCACCAACAATAATAAAGCTTACCTGTGGAATATGCTCCTTAACGATCCTCGCGGCCTTAAGGAAATCATCTATTGCCTTTTGTGGTTCGAGTCTGCCCACTGTTCCAACTACAGGATTACCTTTTTTTGTCTCCGACCCGGATTGATTACCTCCATCGATAGGTCCTCCTATCTCAATACCATGATAAATAAGGGTAACCTTTCCCCGATCACTAATTCCCGCCTTTATCCCCACTTCTTGCATATTTTTTGAAATGGCCACATAGTGGTCTGTAAATCGGTCGAGAAACTTTTCTATTGCCCAGAAAAGACACCTTCTGAGTGGGGTTCCAAAAGGATAGTCGAATGACCAGCCATGGATGGTCCACAGGATCGAGGGAACATTATTGATCCGTGCAATGAGTCGGCCGATAAAGCCGCCCACAGATGTATGAGTGTGGACAATGTCATACCTTCCGCTCTTTATTATTTTCCACAGGTCGTAAAGTCCCTTAAGATTCTTAAGCTTAAAAGGTCTTCTGGAAATCTTTAAGGAATAGACATTCACACCCTCTTTGGCGATTTTGTCGTAAAAAGGACTATCGGGGGGGATGGCAAAAGACAATTCAAAATCCTTTCTGTTTATATGCTTTGCCAGCATCAAGAGATTGAACCCGATACCACCGGTAGACGTGGCTGCTACATGTAAGACCCGGAGCTTATTGTTTGCAAACTTCTTCATATATCTCCAGTGTTCTTCTTGCTGTGGTATTCCAGGAGAAATCCTTCGATCTTTTAAGACCCATGTTTGATAGTCTTTTCCTTAAATCGTTGTCTATTAAGACACGTTCGATTGTACTCTTTAAGTCGTTTGTAGATTCAGGATCAAAATAAAGTGCTGCCTCACCACCAACCTCTGGTAATGCCCCTCCCTTAGAAGCAATAACCGGCGTACCACAAGACATGGCCTCTATAACAGGCAAACCGAACCATTCTGTAAACGAAGGTATAATCAAGGCAATAGCGCCATTGTATAATTCTGGAAGGTCAGTATTTGGGACATATCCCGTAAATTTCACGCTCTCTTCTATTCCCAACCTGGCCGGCAACCTTTCCGTCTCGGAAAACCTCGGTTCTAACCGTGCAGCAATAACAAGGTCAGTTTCCTCTCTCAGCATGGAGGGCAATCTGGAAAATGCCTCTATAAGCCTGGGGATATTTTTATGGCTTTTCAGGGAACCAACATATAAAAAGTATTTCTTAGTTAACCGGTATTTGCACCTGACCCGGGATGTCTCAGGCACGGGTCTGAACTCTGGACCCACCCCGTGATAAATGACGGATATCTTTCTTTCAGCCCTGGGGTAAAGATCGAATATCTCTTTTTTGGTAAAATCCGATATAGTTAAAATCTTATCGGACATGGCCAAGGCTATTCTGGTTATAACGGCCCCGTAAACCTGTACCTTGTATGGGAGGCTCTTCCTTTCTGTCTTTACCAGAGTATCATGTACAGTTATGACCAATGGGCAGGGGGCAAAAAAAGGAACAAGCCAGTGATCCGTAGCATGGAATACGTCCAGACGGTCCCTATGTATTCTATACCATAAATAAGGCTGCTTATGAAGGTCATAAATAGTTACCGGTAGGAATACACCATGAAAGTTGGAAGATTCAAGAAGATCTTTGGTAATGAATTCTTGTGATGAAAAATAAACGATGTATTCGTTCTTATGATCTATTCCAGATAAATGCTTTATAATCTCCCTAATATATCTCCCAACCCCTTCATGGTGGAGAGAACGGGCATCTATTCCTATTCGCACAGGATACTCCTGTTTTCCCGTAAGGTCGTTACAAGCTGTTTTGTTGCATCTAAAACCTCCTCTACCGAAACAGAGTCAAGGTTTCTGCATCTTATATCTTCACAGGCAGGCCTGAAGGCACCACGGTGGGTGTAACATGGGCTACTGCAGGGAAACTTTCCCCGGAGGCTAATCCGTGTTAGGCCTGTCGGATAGGATAAAACTTGCTGTGGTGATGTCGGACCGAATATGCCGATATACGGAGTTCCGGTTGCCTCGGCAATGTGCAATGGGCCAGAATCGTTACCTATAAAGATATCCGACAATTTGATTATGGCGGCCATTTGTGGAATTGTAACTTTACCAGCAGTATCTATAACGGCATCGTTGTTGACGGCCCGGGCAATCCTCTCATCCATCTCCTTTTCTCCCCCGATAATTACAATCCTTGCGTTTAACTCGCTTAAAAGTATTTTCAGAAGCGATATATGATTCTCTATGGGCCAACTCCTGTATCTTGCATTCCAGACCGCCCCTATATGCAAAGAGATTAAGAGGGTAGAAGGAAACTTCCCTATCAAGTTCCTTGCGAAGGACACATCCTTTTCCGGTATATTCAAACATATTTCTTCCCTTTTAACTTCTAAACCTGCAACCTTTAAAAGGGATAAATTCTGTGCAGCAATAGGGGTATACTCCTCGAAGTCCAGACAAACCGTATTCAAAAAACCGACACCGTCTCCCTCGAAACCTATCCTGTGGGGGGCACCTGCAAGAAAGGCCATTATTAATGTTCCATCAGTCCCTTTTCCCCTTGCGGGTACATATATTATGTCATACTTTTTTCTCCGTAGCGAGAGGATCAGGGATATTCTCTTAAAGATGCCTTTATGGGTCCCTTCCGGATCATAATCTATTATTTCCCGTATTCCATCTTTTCCTGGAAATAATTGAAAGACCTCTTTCGCACGGGGAAATACAAGGACAGATATGTATGCCATCGGGAAATTATCATAGATTGATTTTATAGCAGGAAAGATCCTCAAGACATCTCCTATCCCACCCGTTTGAACGACCAGGATATTCTTTATTGAAGCGGTCTCTATCGTTGGCTTTTTTTTGTAAAAAATCAATATCCCTTTAAATATTAAAGATAATAACGTTTTTAATATATTTCTCATATATCAACTATTCACGTCTTTATTTCAGTAGTGATTCAATTAATTGAGAGGTTTTCTCTACCCTCTCCTCCCATGTATGTCCTTGGGCTGCCTCGACGTACCGCTGAACCATGGAGGGCTTTTTCCCATCGGCCAGGGCCGCTTCGATATTTTGTATAAATTCGCTGGCGCTCCGGGAAAGACGAATCAAATTTCGATTATCATCGAGTTCTGGTATCCAGGAGGCGACAACGGGTTTGCCTGATGCCAGGTATTCAAATGCCTTAGTGGGTTGGCACGCTCTTAAAAACTCCTCTCCTTGATAAGGAATCAGGCAGACATCGAAACCCTTGATATAGGAGGGTAGTTTCTCCATAGGTTTTGGTCCTATAAATGAAATGTTTTTTTGTTGAGTGATGTAAGTGGGCGGTGATTCTGTGTACGGCCCTACAAAGATAAAACTCCACCAAGGGTGTGAGTTCGCGGCCGTTTTTATCCATTCCCAATTCATCTTGGAGTTGGCCATACCACCAACAAAACCAATAATCGGACTGGGAATACCTTCCAGTTCCGGTGCAACCTTACACGCCGGGGATTGAGCTTGTTGAAAAAGTTCGCTATCAACACCAGACGGAAGGTAATGGGTATTGGGGTTTTGTTCCTTCCTGATTCGATAGAGATATTTGGATGTGGCAAACACGACATCAGCCCTTTTTGCCAGTCTCTCCTCCATATCTGAAAATCGGTTCCTCTTATTGAAGTGGTAACAAAAGAAAAAACCCACGTCGTCATTGCAATCATAACAAACCAATTTTTCGTCAAACTCTCCCTTGGGGTTGATGGCATAGGGATGATATATCCATACTATTGGGTTTGTAAAACCCAGACGTTTGGCCGTTTTTGCAATTGCGGATGTTATGAATGACTGATTTAGGCTATCGGCATTTTTATAGTGTCCATACTGTAATAACAGCGGAGGTGGATAATAAACATACATGTTGTCGTTTACCTGGCGCACTCCGCGCAACCACAGAAATGTTTTTTTCAGGCGGTCTTTCCATAGTGAAGGGCGGATGATCAGGTTGCTATATGCCACGGGAGGATCTACAAACAAGACCCTGTTGTTCCTTGCCAGCCGGGTCATCATCTGGTGCATTACAAGGGGAATTGAATCCCAAACCAGCCAGGAAACGCAAATTATGTTTTCGTTTTTTAACATTTAATTCTTTTTTAGAAATTTATAGGAGAACCTTTCCCATAAAGACGGGGTATCCATATGCACCATGCAGCATTTTTGACATATAGGAGGGAGATCTTTACTAAGAAGCCTTCGTATATTCCTGGCACGTTTATTATTCCAAATTTCACGAAAGGTAGTTTCGCCCAGATTACCCATTTTGTAATTTGTAAACATAGCGCAAGGTACTACATCACCCACTGGAGTAATCATGGCAGACCGCCAGGGGAGATTGCATCTCAAGACAGGGAACTTGCCTTTCAGTAAAAGGTCTTTGTTTCCGCTGAGCAGTGCGGGGTCTAAATCACACGTAATTTCAGAGCCCCCTCTTTTCTTTATATTTTCCATCATAACTTCTAATTGGTCAATATGCTCTTTCTGGAGTAAATAGTCGGGACTAACATCTGAAAAAGTATGAGAACCAACAATTTTTTCTCCCATTGTCTGATTGGTAAGTTCTACTGTACTATGATCTACGATCGAAAGATAATTGAAGTTTATCCTTCGGACGGCAAGAGACTTTGCCAGGTCTACTATCTCAGACAAGACAAAAAAATTTTTTGAAGAAATTGTAGAATTTATAAAGACCTCAGGAAAATCAGTATTGTACTCCTTCTGCTGTTGCTTGATTAAACGTATTCCTTCAGCGGCATGGTCAAACGCCCCTTTCATCCCTCTTATCTCATCATGAAGTTCCCTATCAGCGCTATCGATAGAAATTCCAATGGAATCTATCCCAGAAATGACTATTTGTTTAGCCAAATCTTCGTTGATTAAATATCCATTTGAAATAGTAGAACAATACAGCCCTTTAGACTTACAATATTTGACAATGTTTAAAAAATCCTTTCTTAAAAAGGGTTCACCGCCACAGAAATATATAGACTTAACTCCTATAGAGCAAAGTTCCGCAATAATTCCTTCTATTGCGCAGTTCGACAAGATTTTGTTGTTTCCTATGCGGGAAGTCTTGAAATCTTTGGTCCACATCTGGCACATCTTGCATCGAAACATACAGCTATAGTCAACTTCTATTGTGACTGATTCCGGAGGTGGGGCGTATCCCAGTCCTAAATGATATGAAATCTCTCTTTTTAACGTCTTAATTAGTTGCATCATAGAACGAAGTTAAACCTTATATACAGTTTCTTTTTCATCAAATAATATCCTGTTTACAATTTCCATTCCCTGCATTACCGAATGGTCCATATTGCCAACCTCGTATTTCCATCCTCCAAAACGTCCCCGGGAATAAATGTTATGTTCTGATAGAAAGGATTGAATATTCTTTATAGCATTGTCTCTTCCTATGAAAGGAACAGGAAAAGAGTGCGGTACATCAATGAGAAATGTTGAAACTATGAGTGACCTGTCTTCTTCTTTTAAGAGTTTTGAGTTGATCAATCCCTGAATGGTTTCCTCTATGACGGTTTCTTTTGACACAGTCTTAAATCTTGAGTAAGAGGTCTCAGCCAGAAAAGAAAAAAACTCCCCTGCGGGTATCATATTTGGGGAATAATTGGAGAGATAGGTAACTCTATAAAAAGGTGAATCATTTTCGGGAAAATACATCCAGTTTTTATTGCTGGGACAGGGTTTCTTGATGCCAAGGCCTACCATGTATCCTCCACTCCAGAGGAATTCTTCTGCAGACATTCTTAACCATTTGGGCTTGTCTTCCATTTTGTCTAAGAGCTCCGTGAGAGGTATCGTGGAGATTAATACATCATAAGAAGTCTTTTCTCCGTCTTCAAAAACAACCTCCTTTCTTTCAGAGTTGATTCTCACGGCATTTTTATTGAGAAAAAGGTGACCGCGAGTGTAGGGTAAAAACTTATGAAAAAAACCACCAGTGCCCCCAAATAGTGGATATTGGAATGTATTATTAGGTCCCCATTCACTGTCTTCTTGCTGAGAGATGATATTTTTAAGAATCCTCTTGATATCGATAATGCTCACCCTTTCAGCTATCCAATTATAAGCCATCCTGCTTAAAGGACATGCCCATACCTTGTTATTGTATGGAATCATAAAATACTTGGCAATTCCTTCTCCAAAGAAATGGTAAATCCATTCCTCGAAGTTTTTATAAGGGCCTTTTTTGTTAATGGTATCAAAAAGTCCTGAAACGCATTCAAACACAAGCTCCTTATCCGGGTGCATGTGAAAATTGTTCTGAAAAGGATACTTAATAAAACTATCCTTGAGCCATATCCAACTCTCTCTTTTAAAGGTTAGTACTTCATTACGGAGTAAATTGTCTACTAACCGATTGAATCGGTCGTTGTTTGAAAATAGTATATGCCCTCCGATGTCCCAGGTAAAACCCTGTTTATCGCTAAAACTGGCGGAAAGGCCACCGACATAATTGTTTTTTTCATAGATATTCCAGTTCTCATATCCGATTTCATGGAGTCTGTGGGTGGCTCCAAGACCAGTAGGGCCGGCACCTAAAATAATAATTTTCTTCATACGCCCTTTCATTTTATTACTTGATAGGATTCTCTCTATAGTAAAAGCATTAATACAAAATTGTCATTTGGCTCAAATAGCAATTGTATCTCTAGATTTTTCTTCTATTTTGTCCAGAATCAACTTTTCCATTTTCTCCGCTGTATCTTCCCAGGATTTATTCTCTGTAAAGCTTATTCTCTTTTGTTTCATAGACTCAGTATCTTCTTCCATGCATCTCTTTACAGCCAATCCAAACTCATCTGGGCCATCCGCAATCTTAACCACACCGTCATAAAACCTTACAACATCTGTTATGGGAGTAGAAACTACAGGCTTCCCAGTTGCGAGATATTCCAGTGTTTTTGTCGGACTAAGGTATTTCCCTTCTCTTGACAAGACAAAAGGAATCAGGCATACATCGAATGCCTTCGCATAATTGGGGAGCAAAGAATAGTCTTTTGCCCCCAACCAAAAGATGTTTTTAATCTCATTTAGATAAGAGGTGTCTCCGATTTTGTGCCTACAAATGGGACCTAGCAGCACAATCGACCACTCAGGATGTTTAATTGCCAGCCTTTTTAACAATTCATGATCCACCCGATCATCAATTGCCCCCCAATATCCGAGAATCGGGTGTGGAATATCCGTAATATCATCCGGCATCTCCAGATTATCTGAAAGGGCCTTCTTGAAATGATCTATCTCAACAGCCGATGGGAATACATGGATACGCTCCCTTGAATCTCTTTTGAGATCTGCTATGCTATAGCCTCCTGCAAAAACCACGTCCGCTTTTTTCAAAAGCACTCTTTCGTCTTCGGCATTTCTCTCGCGGTCTTCATAATCAGAAATGAGTGACGTAAAATCGTCCATACAATCATAGACAACCAGTGCCTCATTAAACTTCCCAATCGCATTGACGTATATTGGATGATATATCCAGAGGATGAGTTTTCCACCTTTTAACTTTTTAATTTTTCTCTTGACCAAAAAGGTCAACAGCATTTTATTTAGATGTATGGATAAAGAAAGCCTTTTCTGAAAGGTGAGTAATGCAAAAGGAGAATACACTGTTAGGTTATCATTAACCTTACAGGATGCTTTCCCTTTACGGAATAAACCTTTTAAAAACTGATAGAATGAATGGCTGTTAACATAGAGGATATTAAATCTTTTAGACAACCTGAGCATTAATTGCTGGGGGCGCTGAAAGAGACTCCGCTCCCAACTTAGATGCGAAAAACAGATTATTGTCATCATATGTTTTTCATTTGCCTGTTTCATGATGGTTGTGTTTTCGCCTTATGTTCGATAATATTAGTTTTTCCATATTGTCAACCATGACTTTCCAACTATTTCTTTTTGATAGCTCTATGCCTTTTAAAACCTTATCGTCGTTCTTTTCTTTAATACATTTTTCAGTTAATTTAACAAATTCCTCCTTAGTTTGAGCAATAGAAATAATATGACTATAAAACTTAATCATATCCGGAATAGCCGTTGATACTACAGGTTTACCCGCAGATAAATATTCTAGCAATTTTGTTGGGTTCACCTTTAACGTTAGTTCATTTAATTTAAATGGTATTGTACAGACATCAAAGGCCTGTAGATAATAAGGTAATTCTTTATAATCCTTCTTCCCTAGAAGATGCATGTTTGCTCTTTCCTCTATGATGAAATCTTTTTTTACCCGTTCTCCTATAAGTACTATAGACCACTCTGGGTGCAATGACGCCATATGCGTCAATAAGTTAGTGTCAATTCTTCCACAAACCATCCCAAAGTATCCGATAATCGGATGAGGAATATCTCTTATATCGATAGGCAATGGAAGGGTCGGACTTCTTGCCTTTTTAAAATGTTCTATATCGACTCCACAGGGCACAAAGTGAATAGTAGCGTTATATTTTTTCTTCTCCTCGTATAATGAATTTGTTCCAGTAAAGACAAGGTCTACTTTTTTTAGAAGTCTCATTTCCCTTGCTGTAATTTCCTCTGGCCTACCAAGGTAAGCTGAATATTCATCCTGTATGTCATAAACTGTCAAAATTTCATTAAATACCCCAACAAGATATTCCTGTATCGGTGAATAAAACCATAGCACTGTCTTTCCCATATGCATTTGTTTCATATTATCTTTAATGTATGTGGTTAAGATCCATTTATTGATTTTACTTAAGAAAGGCAGTCGTCTTTCTCCACTTAATAGAAGGGGATTGATTACTATCAGATTATTATTTTCAGTTGCTTTACTATTTTCACGAGCTGTTGAAATATTTGCAATGCCATCCAAATTGACTATATAAGGATTACAATATAAAACTTTATGCTTTCTTGAAAAAACATGCATTGTATGATGATTTCTCTGCCATGCTTTGCTCCACATAACATGTGATATACAGACGATATCAAAAGGAGCATTATTGTTATCTATTTGTTTTTGCGTGTTGGACCATATCATTTGCTTGAGAAATAAGTATAATGTATATGTAAGGGTAAAGCCTATATAGATTATCATCAAAAAAATATTTTTCATCTTTCCGTAATATTCCCACTTTTCAAATTATCTCACAATCTTGAAGTACAACCTCTCGACCTTGTCGGTAATTATCTCCCATGAATATTTTGAAACGACCATATTTTTCCCCCAGGTCCCCATCTTTTTGCGCAGGCTATCGTCGTCTATCAGATTTATGATTTTCTGCGCTATCTCATCGGAATCTAAATTTACCAGAAAACCTCCCTGGCCGTTTCCTGTCAATTCCTGAAGTGGCGGAGTATTTCCGGCTATAACTGGTTTTTCAAACATCCATGCCTCCAGGAAAACGCCCCCCAATGCCTCAAAAAAAGACGGCATGCATAAAATATCGCAGGCCTCAATTGCGCTTGTCTTTTCATATAAATCAACCTTGTCAATTTCAACTATCCTTTCGTCTTCATATTTTTTAAAGATCGCGGGTGAATTGCCTTCTTTAGGGCCTATAAAACAGAAACATGTCCGGGGATACATTTCCCATACGGAAGGGGCTGCTTTCAATAATTCTTCAAGTCCTTTACATTCGTGCTTACGTCCCAAAAACAATACCATATTTTTATTACCAATATTATATTTATCCCGGAATTCATTTTTATTGTATCTTTCAGAAAGTATGGGTCCTACGCCTACTTGATAAATCTTGTTTGTGTCAATCCCTTTTCCAGACAAAAATTCCTTTTCAAATCTTGTCATAGCTATTAAAGCATCCGAGGCATTGCATACCTTTAACCAAAATTTGTCATGATACCCCCTTGGTGAAAGAAAAAGTTCAGAAGTGTGCATAGCAGGGGAACCTGGATGAGTTTCATTATGTCTTTTTTCTGTCATCAATTTCTCAGTTAATCCTTGGTAGAGTTGTAGCAAAGGGGTAAATACAAATGGAATTCCAAGTTTTCTGGCACATTTCAACGCAGTATATCCATAAAACGAAGCCCCGTTGTGGATACAGTGAATGAGATCCGAACCCTTCATTAAATCAAACATCTTTCGCTGAAAGACATTTCTTATAGCCTCCATTGAAAGCGTTTCTATTTTACGGTGACCCCTGACAAAAGGATATAGAAACGTTCTTTCTAAGAAACTTAGATGTATAGGGATGACCCTTGCCTTGTTGTCTAAATACTCTTTTCTCTTAGGAAGGGGATTAACAGTCGTGCCAAACCAGAGACCTTTGGGTTTGTCCTCCTGCCTTGTAATTTGCGTAATTACCTTTATCTCATGCCTCTCCGAGAGCCTACTAACCAGCTCATGGGTATGAAGCTCACACCCACCAATAGCAGGCCAATAGACAGGTAATACATAGGTAATATTTAGAGGGCGCACTTTATTATTCTGGCTCAAGTTCAAAAAAATATTCCTGAAATGGGCGGTGAGTATCTAAAGAAACACAACAGTTGTGCAAAGATTTATATCCATTTGCTATGATATCAAAGCAGTATTTATATGCAAGAATAGCTGGAATATAGATTTCTCCTCTTAAATCACTTACAGCTTTTTCCCCATGCGTTTTACTGTATAAAATGACGCCGGGAACTGGCTTTTGCGTTAATTTGTCTTTTATACAAATTCTGACTGAGACATATTCGTTTACCTTGCGAAAAACGGCAAGCCCATCGTGGCCCTTCAGGATGCTTAAGTCAAACATCCTTTCTATCCATTTATCAGATAAAATTGCTGTTAATGCCTGCTTAACTGAATAAATAGAACAGACATCATGTATTACACAAATGTCGTTTACCCTTAAAAAATTTACTACAACGGCAAAATTACTGATAGCACTCATTATGGAGTGGTCTCCGTCTATAAAAACGAAGTCCAAAGTTCCTATCTTTTGTATAAGCGCAGACCCAATAACTTCAAGAGAAATTGCCTTGTCGCTCGAATACGGTACACTGGAAAACCATCCATTTTTGAACTCGATTCTGTCACCCAACCCTCTTTCTATACAGGCTTTTCGGGCAATATCAACAGGATTGGATATTTTTAAATGAGGGATTTCAGGATCAATGGTATAAATCTTACCAGCTCCATTATGTTTTAATGCCTCTGCAATAATAAGCGTAGAGAAGCCTAAGAAAGTACCAACCTGCAAAACGATTTTGGGTTTTTCTTGAATTATAAGGTTATATAAAAAAGACGCCTCTTCCTTCTTAATAGACCCCGAGGATAAACTCTTCGAGTGGTAATTCACAGGATGTTATTAGTTGTTTATAAAAAGACATCAGATCTTCGTAAACAATTCCACCCTTCTGGTCATTACTTTCCACAATTAAGGTTTGCTTAATTTTAAGTCTAAAGTTATAGCGGTTCAAGACATTAAAAATTTTTTGGAATGCCGAATCTGGCAAAATTTTAGATAACATCATTTTTTCGACTGCCTTTCTGTCTTCTTATTTTGTATTACTTCTTCATAAATCGTAAGAAGTCTTTTAAGGTGCGTCTCTTTGCGATAGTGCTCGTTTACCTGTCTCTGGCCTTCAAGTCCCATCCTCTTAGCCAGGGAAACGTCTTCCAGTAATTGATTGATACGTAAGGAGAGTCCTTTTACGTCTCCTCGTTTAACAAGGAACCCTGTCTCCCCATCTATAAGCCACTCGTTTATTCCACCTGAATCAAATGCCACTACTGGTTTACCAAATGCCATGGCTTCGATTCCAACTAAACCAAACGATTCTGGAACCATTGATGACATAACTATTATACGGCAGTCTGCGTAGAGTTTATTTAACTCCCCACCTGATAAATTGCCAAGAAAATGAACCCGTTCATTCAGTCCAAGTTTTCCAACAAGTCTTGAAGCATCTTCTTGTAATTCTCCTTCTCCTACAATCTCGGCCATCCAATCCTGCGTTTTTACAAGGCTCAGACTTTCTATGAATTGTAGAATGCCTTTAATACTATTAAATCTTCCAACGTAGAGAATCTTTTTTTTAATCCTATCTTTTGTCTCTTTTTCTTGAATTGCGGCTTTATCAGTATAATGAGGTATAATTGTGATGCATTCTTTCAGAAAACCATTCCTGATAAGTTGTTCACCAATATAAGAACTCGGAGCTATTATCCTGTTTATCTTTTTTAAAATTTGTAATTCATAGGTCATGAGCAAGAATTTATGGAGATTCCATAAAAACCCTTTCTTCTCTGGATGAAAAGGATAACAATTATTTCTAAAACACTGCAACCCCATTGGGTAATTACATATCTCATCAAAGGCGGGTATCACCTTCCAACAGAAACTTGGGCAAAATAGACGGATATCATGAACAGTTTTAACAATAGGTATTACTTTTAGAAGATAGTTTAAAATGAACGGACTTAAAAAATATTGAGTATTATGCAGATGTACAATATCGGGATTTTCTTTTTTTAGTATCTCTTTAAATAAACCCTTTATCTTTAGACTACTTTTTAACCCGTAAGAGCATTTTACAAAATATTCCTTTCTTCCTGGAACATGTATTGCTTCTTTCTCAGAAGAAGAAATTATGATGATTTCATTGCCCATCTCCTCAAGGGCTTTGCAAATATTCAACAGATATTTTTCCGTTCCACCAAAATTACAATAGTACTCATTGATATGAATGATCTTCAATCTCAGAACCCATCCGTATCACCATAAGTGAGATGCCAGTTTTTCTCCCTCATAATCTGGCTTCTATTAATAGGTAACGACTTATCCTTTACTTTTTGTGTGAAGAAGATAGTGTGCCAGGGCAGCAAGTTCATGGCGTTTTCAGCCCACATGGTCTGTGTCTCCGTATGCCAGTAGCCAATTTGCTGGTTGTTGAAGTGCCTGAATGTCGAGGTTGGCAGCATATGGTTTGATACTAACAATAATCGTCTCTTCATGCGGATCAGGATAGAATCCGGTGTTAGTCAAAATCGGCGCTGTAATCATAGACGGATGAGCCAGCGCAATAACATAACCACAGCGCGCTGCCCGCATCTTTGCGAGCGCTGTCTCCACAAGCTTGCGAGCGCTTTCTGCGTCTGTTGCCATCAAGTCCACCAGGACACCAATACGCGTACCGTCAGGACGCACGAGAGTGTCCCGGAAGACGCAATACCCATCCATCCGACCATTCTGTGTGGCTCCCAATATCTTGAACATCTGTCCAGGTCTGTCCAGGTAACGCCAGGTGAGGTAAGCAGCATCCTTTACAAAAGCAAAGCGCACCTGGGATTTGACTCGTTCCCAAATCCGGTTTACCGACTCGTCAAACCGATGAAGTTCCGTTACCTGTATTGCTTTTGCAGACACAGGTTTCCGCCAAGAAAAAAAGAATTCATGAAGGATTGAACCAAGTGTATAAGATATCCGACGCGCTAAATTGGAATGGAGTCTTTCCTGTATACGTAAACCTCGGGTCAATGGCCGACGCCAAACCATAAGCCGAAACAACTCCATATAACCCAGCATCCTCACTCCGGCTTTAAAGTGTTCAGCGGTTGGAAAGCCGAAAAGAAATTGAATGTTAGCCGCACGTGAGATAGCCTTATTACTTCGTAATATCGCTCGTAGTATCACTCCACCGCGGTAGTTCGGGTGAATACATACATCCTGAGGCTGCATTACGAGGCCCACCATCTCATCCATCTGCAATCGGAGTATCCAGCCGGGGTATATCCCCACCAAGCGTCCACCTGACTCGGCTACAGGGAAGGAAATCAGTCGGTTGGTCGCAGTCCGCTCAAATTTCCAGATCCACTCATCAAGATCTCGGCGTCCGGGAAAGCATTCTTCTAATAGCCGTAAAGCCTCGGTTGCATCGCCCGGCCGATAAGCCCGTACAATAAACGGAGGCAACTCTGTTCCAGCATCGGGCGGAGTAAATGTTATAGATGTTTCATCTCTATTCTCTCTATTTCCCATGTATTTCCAAAACGATCAGTGACTTTTATGGCGTCGGCAAAATAATTTCCACTCTAACGGGAAGATATAGATACCAGTTTGGACACGAAGACGACTCAAAACCTTTATTGTTATCATTTTAAAACGTCGTAGAGTAAAGCCGACAACAGGGTCATTCAAGAGGTACCCTTTCCAAAAATAAAAACTCATACATTTGAATTTTTCACGTTTATCTTCCATTATCGATTTGTCGATTCGGTAAATCCATGGCTTTGTGACATCACCCATGATACATCTGCTCCATCCTTCAAAAGTGTCAGGTTGCTTGAATCCCATTTTTATATCTTCATACTTTAATTTGGACTCGGGTATAGGCATATAATAATAGAAAACAATTTCCAACCCGGGATGGATTTCTTTTAACGTTAGGATAAATTTAAGCGTCGACTGAAAATCGGCTGGTGTCTCTCCCGGTATTCCCACCATAAAATTGTATCTGGCTACAATATCATTATTACGCAACCGCTCGGCCACCTCTTTTATTTCCTCTATTTTTATATCCTTCTGGAGAAAATCGAGGGTTTTTTGGTTTCCTGATTCGGCACCGAAGGTCAGAGTATGGCAGCCGGCGCGTCGGATTAACCTTATATCTTCTTCAGTTAAGCGTAGAAATTGATTTACTCTAACATTGGCGACCCACCGAATATCGAGCTTCTTTTCTACAAAGCCATTCATAATATCACGTAACCGCTGTATGTTAACGAACAAATTATCATCATAAAATTCCAGCATCTTTACCTGGTAGTTTTTTATCAACATTTCGATATCATTCACTACACGCAATGCGGCAAGGGCCATCCACTTTTGGCCGAAAACGGTTTGAACATTACAGAATTTGCAGCGATGCGGGCATCCAGTACTTGAAATATAGTTGATAAACCTGTCACCCATCGTAGAGCGGGAAATGTCGACAAGGCTGTAATCAACCGATGGCAGGGAATTTAAATCGACCGGATTTCTCGGTGGATTATTGAATACCTTGCCGTTCTTTTTATACGTGATCCCTTTTATTTCGGCCAGATCTCCGCCTGTGGATAAAGCTTCCACCAATTCTACAAAACTCACCTCACCTTGACCCTTTACCAGGATATCAATTGTCGGGTGGCTTATAGCGATATCTGGCAAAATAGTTGGAAACCATCCTCCCCAAACCACCGGGACTCCGGGAAAGATTTTATGAACTGCTTCTGAAAAATGGATACCGTCTCTGATCTGATAGCTAATCATGGCGCTCAAACCGAAGCAGACGGGAGACTTAGAAATGGATTTTAGCAATGTTTCATAGTTGTCGTAGCTTCGTAAATCATATAGTTTTACATCTTTCCCCCGTTCCTTCAAAGAACTGCAGAGAGAAAGCAGAGAAAGAGGAGGAGGGGCTTTCCCGGATTGCTCACCCTCCACCAGACGAGGATATATCAGAATGACAGTATTTTTGTTTTCCAAGTATCTTGCACCCTTGCAAAAAACACATTTTGCTTTTTAAGAACTTGCAATAAAATAAGCTAGAGAATTATCACATCAGGAATAATTTTAAACATGCCTCAGGTACGCCATCCCCAGACCGCCGCTGCTATATCAGCGAATATCCGAACCGGTACCGCAAAAAAGGCCTCGGCAAACCCACGGCCATTTAAATGGTACAGAGACCAAAATGCATTCAACCCCAGGGTTGTATGTCGATAATCATTATGTCGTAATTGACTGGAGAAACAGTTCAGCGCCTCATGTTTCTGGTCTATCTGAGCTGTGATATCTATCATCAAGGTGGCATGCAGCGGATTCCAAACCTCGTAACTCACAACCAGAAGATCGGGTAAGTTCGATGCCAGTGCAACTGCCAGTTCTGCTGTTGCACGGTGATCCTTATGCCGTTCTGTAATAAAAGGAACGTATAACACATCCGGTTGTCGGTCAGCAATCAACGCCGCCACTGCTTCACGGGCGCCAAGTGCATTCCCTAAACTGCCGTCAGGAAAGTCGAGGAACCTGATATCTTGTACCCCAAGACACTTTGCCGCCGCGCGTGACTCATTTTTTCGCAGTTCACTCAATTTAGTGCGTGCTTCAGACCTTGCAGTTTTCTGCAACTGCGAAGCCTCTGATACCGGGTCACCAAGGCTGCCGTCCGTCAGAATTGCCACGGTAACTTCACACCCTTTATTGACATGCTTCGCCAATGTACCACCGCAGCCGATCACCTCATCGTCCATATGCGGAGCCAATACCAATACGCGGTTGCCTGGAGGAATTTCCAGCAGCTCGGGAATATCTAGCGTAGCATCTAGTTTTCGATAAAGCCGTATCACCTCTTTCATTCGTGGAGGCAGAAGTCGGCGAGCAATGGGACGCACAATCTGCCGCACAGACATCATTTATATTATATCTCCTGAATAATCACAAATAACTTGAAATATTTTTTACTCGATATAACCCAAACTCTTAAGTTGCTGTCTGATAAGCATATCATCCTCGACACTGATTTCTATCCCTCCGGATGTCGTTTCTTCTCGATTAATGGAAACTGATGATACGCGGACCACAGGGTTGCGTTCTAAAACATCTCGCTTAATGCAAGACGTCAAAACCTTGCCATCCATGTAGTCTGGAACCGGTAAGCCCATGAGGTACAATATCGTCGGTGACAGATCCTCAAGCTGAGGGTTATCCGGTTTTCCGTCTGAATCGATCAGAGGACCTTTCAATATAAGGATTCCCTCTCTCCTGTGTTCGCCATTTCCAAAATCTCTTGCCGTAATCTCCCTCAATATAGCATGACCACCCGGATCTTTCCTAAGTCCTGCATTGCCTGAAGAGATAAGTATATCATGAGCTTCATCCACATAAGGGCCGTAGTAGATTTCCTCTTTGCGTACTACCAAATCAAACAACGACATTCCAGTTTTCGGATCGTTTATCTCACGGAGACCTTTTATAATGGTCTCAACCAGGTTTTCATAATCCCTGCCCGGTACTACTATCCCAAAAGGTTCCCTAGCCTTAAGATTGATATTTATCCCCCAACGTGTTGCATACGCCTTGGTCCTGCTCCAATCGACCACTTCCACAAGCGGAATAGGTTTTCTTGCAATAACCGGTACGCGAATATTTCTTATTACTCCAGGAAGCTTTTTGGCAAGTTTCGATAGGCCAACTTTATTTACACATTTTTCTATGGAAGGAGAACTTACCATCCATTTTGCTCTCTTTGTGTGCAAATGCAATAATCCCTGTTCTTCAAGCCATCGATTCGTATGAAAGACATAGTGGAGTGGCCCAAAGCCGTGATCCGACATAACCATCACATGGGATTCTTTGGGTACTAATTTCAGAATCTCTCCAATAGCTTCATCTGCCTTTCGATAAGAATCAGCTATGAGATTGCCACGCTTTTGTCCATTGATCGGCTCATATGCAGGATGACCGGGATCCATATATCGCCAGTAATAATGTTGAAAGCGGTCAGTGATAACAAAAACCATCATGAAAAAATCCCATGGGTAGGTCTTTAACAAATACATGGCGGCTTGTTTGCTCTTTTCCAATTGATAGTTACACATATCAACAATTTCATCCAATAGTGCCTCTGATGGAGGCCCGTTTGGTTCTCTTATTACCTTAACGTAACGCTGTTCATACCCCCCGATATGATCCAATATTTCTTGTGCCAGTGCAGGTGGATAACTTCTGAAACGCCCCTCCGACACATTCCCAAGACAAAGCATTGTGCCATTGAGTGGCGTTGGTGGATAAGTAAAAGGTACTGTGATTACATTCATGCGTTTGCCATATTCCGTAAGTAAATTCCAAAGGGTTTTGACCTTAATATGGTTAGAATTTACTATAGGTCCGTTATCATATGTCCTGTGAGAGTTAGAGGTGAAGTCAAACAGCCCATGTTTTCCAGGATTTACACCAGTCATAAATGATGTAAATGCTGTGGGGGTTATAAAGGGGTTTGTCGATACCAGTCCAGATTCTACCCCGTCCGATGCCAAAGATGCAAGGTTGGGTAAGTATCCTTGTTCTAGGAGAGGGCGCATGACATGGTAAGTTCCGCCATCGACCCCGAACACCACAACTTTTTTGCCTTGTCCTTTCATAGTTAGAGTCCCTATCCTTGAATGAATTTTTTAAAAAATCTCTAAGTCCTTCATAATTCTATAAGCTTCCTGAGCAACTAACGGGTAAAGTTCCGGAGGAAAATGGGCATAATCCACTTGATTATTAACCCCAGCCTTTTTAAGAACACGGTCTACATCTAGGATAGAAAAATCAAGATTGCGAGACAATTCTACCAGCGCAAGATTAAATTCACGGGCACGCATAACAAGCGAATTTCTCACAAATTGATAGTTATAGGCAGGATTACCCGGTTCCACCGTGAGGGTATTGAACATCAAGATATGAGCATCGGTATTGTTCTTGAGAAGCTGAATAATCTTTGTAAAGTTTTCTATAAAGCCATCTACGCTGATCCTTCCGACATTTAAGAAATTTTCCCTGAACCATGAGGCAACAGATAAATCGGACAAGACGTTATTCATGGATTGATTAAACCACCATCCACCAGGATCAACCAAA
>JAUQXU010000158.1 GCA_030837935.1 Candidatus Brocadia sp. | reverse complement strand
TTGCAAAACAGGGACTGATTTCAGTAAAGGAGCTATGGGTTGCGATACATTATCCACAATGAACCGCCGGATGCGGAGCCGCATGTCCGGTGGTGTGGGGATTGGGAGGCGTTAATCTACGACCTCCCGATTACCCGATTGAGATTTTTCTAAATATATAAGGATATGTCTTGTCTAAAATTTGCGTAAAAGATTTTAATCTCGAATCCACTCTCTTGTGTGGTCAACTGTTTCGGGTTTCTAGAAGAGAGGATTGGTATTATATTTCGATAAGGGATCGTATCTTTCGTGCCCGTCAACCTTCAAATTATTTAGAATTCCAGGGTATTGACCAGGAATTTCTGGCGCATTATTTTGCCCTTGATGAGCCATACTCCACTATTTTGACAGAAATAAACAGGGACCCACACATCGGTAAAGCGATCAGGAGATACCATGGCCTGCGCATTGTACGACAGGACCCGTGGGAATGCCTCATATCCTTTCTTTGCTCTTCTGCGGCAAATATCCCCAAAATAAAATTAAATCTTGAAATTTTATCGCAATCCTTTGGGAAAAGGATTAAGGTGGAAGGGACAGAGCAGTATGCGTTTCCTAATCCTGGCGATTTGAATGACTACGAGCAGATCGTTCGGGCAAAAACAGGCTTTCGGGCAAAGTACATCAAAACCGCCAACGATCTCGTGAGTGAAGCCTTTTTGCTGTCGTTAAAAAAACTTCCCTATTCCGAGGCAAAGAAGGCGCTGAAGGAGATTCCTGGCATTGGTGACAAGATTGCGGATTGCATCCTTTTGTTTTCTCTGGGTTTTACTGAGGCTTTTCCCATCGATACCTGGATGAAGAAGATACTTCAGAAACTCTATTTCAAAAATCAGCAGGTATCGAATCAACAACTGCAGGAATTTGGGGTGGAATATTTTGGCAGATATGCGGGATATGCCCAGCAATTTCTTTACATGCTGGCGAGAGATTCATGACAGTAAAATATGGTTCATGTGAAAGAGGAAATATTTAAGTCGTCGAATTGGTTATCAGGGATTGGGCAAAGTCATATCCAAAGATAGAACACTTTTTCAAGTCTTCCTCTGTCGGGCTTAAAAGAGCCTTTAGGGGGGGCTGGACAATGGTGAGTTTAAGCCCTTTCAACCGATCCTCCAGAAGTCTTGTTGCCTCTCCGCTCCATCCATACGTACCAAAAGTGGCGCACTTCTTAAATTTGATGTTAACGCTGAACATAACGTTGATAATATCCCATAGGGGTTTTAACGCATCGCCATTCATAGTCGGTGAACCAAACAAGATGCCGTCGGCAGATTCAATCTCACATCGCATAAATTCAGGTGATACGCTTGCAGCATCGAATAGTTTGACTTCTGTGTTCATCGTAGATGCGCCCTTTGCCACCGCCTCCGCCATCTTTTTTGTATTTCCGTACATGGACGCATAAAAGACCAAAACCAGTTTTTTATTAGGATCCTTTCCTGGCGTGCTCCAGTCTTTATAGGCATTAATGTATTTCCATGGATCGGTCCTCAGGACAGGACCGTGACTTGGAGCAATGAGGCGGATATCCAGACTTTTGATCTTTTCTATTGCCTCAAGGATCTTCTTCCGGTAAGGGCCCATGATATGCTCAAAATAATGCCGAAAATCTTCAGTAAAGTCATCGACCCGGTCATCGAAGAGCCGTTCATCACAAAAATGGGTTGCAAAACCATCACACGGAAAGAGTACGCAATCTTCTTCCATATAGGTAAACATGGTATCCGGCCAATGCCAGTATGGCGCATGAATAAATTTTAATTGCTTATTACCGAGGCTAACACCCTCGCCATCTTCAACCGTCTTTCCTTTCACATCCATGTGTAAAATATTTTTCAGGAAAAGGGACGCCGTCTTTGTGGACAGGATTTGGGCATTCGGTGCCTCTTTTAATAAGAGGCCTAATGCCCCGGTATGATCCATTTCTGTATGATTTACCACGATATAGCAAATGTCTTTGAGGTTGATTAATGATCTTAGTTTTTCGAGATATTCCTGAGCAAATTTTTCATGAACACAATCAATGATGGTAGGTTTATCTGCCAGGATAAGGTAGGAATTGTAAGTACTTCCGAATCGCGTTTGAAACACTACGTCGAATACCCTGAGGGTTGCATTTAACACCCCCACCCAATGAATATTTTTGGTGATTTCCAAGGTTTGCATGATATAGTTATTGACGTAAGTAAGGCAATGATTAAAGTCGCAGAAATTTCAAACAACAAATCCCACATGACAAACTCCGAATTTTAAATTTCTAAACACTTTTATCATGGGTATTTCGTTCATCGGACTCTGTTTGTAATCCGGCGCTTCTGATTTAAAATTTATACAGCAGCCATCTTCTTTTTTACAAAATTCATCAATCCCCCGGCTTGAATAATCTCTTGCATCTCCTGGGGAAAGGGCTCGAATTTGAATCTTTTTTTAGAGGTGTGATTGAGGATTTCTCCGTTCATAAGGGTGACCTCTACTTCATCACCTTCCTGAATCTGTTCTGCTGCCCCGGGACACTCAAAAATAGGCAGACCTATATTAATGGCATTCCGAAAGAAGATACGGGCAAACGACTTTGCAATAACACATGAAATACCTGCAGCCTTGATGGCAATGGGAGCATGCTCACGGGAAGAACCGCATCCAAAATTATCGCCGGCCACAATTATATCGCCTGCCTTAGTCTTTTTCATAAAATTTGGGTCGGCATCTTCCATACAATGCGATGCCAGTTCTTTTGTGTCGGTGGTATTTAAATATCGCGCCGGAATAATTTCATCCGTATTGATATTGTTTCCAAACTTCCAACATTTACCTTTTATCATATCCTCGTTAGTCATTAAGTCCTCGTTAGTCATTAAGGGAATACGCAAAGTGTCTCTGCACCGAACTTAAAACATTATCCGTTGCGTCATAAATGGTTGTGCACACGTAAATTTCTTACGTACGTTATGTATCAGATATCACCTTTTGCCTGCAGCCAACTGCCTACTGCTTACTTTGTCTTTTTGTCTATGGCTTACCGTACCGTGTTTTTTAGAATTTAACCTGCCTTCCATCCTTTGATATGCCTGATGCATAAATGCCTCCAGCCGAGTTTCCTCATTCGATTGTTCCTGGCCGTCAAAGGACAACTTCAGACAAGGCATGCCGTAAAAATCTTTCTGAAACCTTTCAAGCACGCCATTTACCACCGTCCCAGGCATACAGTGGAAAGGAATCACATTAATTAAGCCGTCAAATCCTTCTTCAACGTATTCAATTGCTTTACCCATACTAAGCACAGGGTCTCCTTTATAAGAATCGTCAATATACGGTTTTCCCTTTTTGATAAGACCCTTAATCGGTGCATCTTTCAGGAAATGCCTGATCCTTCCCTTAAACACCTTCGTGAGCTTATGGGCATCGTATCTCTGAACAACGTCTGATATAAGTTCACCAAAGAGCCCCTTATAATCCTTTTCAAAGCGACATGATTCTCTACGGCAGTGCGCAATATAATTAATCCATTCGGAAAAAGGCGGAATAAAAGCTTCTCCACCCAACCGTTCAATACTCTTTGCGAGAAAATTGTTTGCAAACTCATTGCACCTGACGTAGGTCTCTCCAATGACGCCAATCAATGGCCTGGGTTTACTCCGATCTACCTGTATTTTTGCAAACGCACTATTGGCTTCTCGGGCAAGTTCAACTAAACTCAGATGTTTTTCGAGTGCAATCTCAGCCTTTTTCACATGCTTTTCATAGAGGCTGTCAGTTTCGCCTTTGTGCAATTCATAGGGTCTCGTCTCTCTCTGTAATTTTTGCAAGAGATCGGTGTACATAATGCCGTTCCATGCCAGTTTGCGAAAGTTGTTACCAAGGTTTTTCGTGTCTTCATCATAATTTTCCCCCTGGTCCATCGTGTAGATAGGTACATGGGGGAGCCCGAGTTCGTCGAGCACCATACGTTGAAACTTATTGTACTGGCCAAATCGACAGGGACCCGATGCTGTAGCCATAAAAAAGGCGCTGGCCTCAGGATCAAAATCAGGACTCATGGCCTTTTTCACAATATCTCCTGTTGTAAGGATTGCAGGATAGCATTCCTTTCCTGAAGTAAATTTTCTCCCGACATCAACCGTCTCCTTATTTGCCATCGGCAATGCCTCTGCCAATACCCCATTGGCCCTCATTGAGGCTGCAATCATTCTGCCGTGGTCGCACATATAAGGAATGTAAATTGTTCTCTTCTTTTTTTCCGCTAGTACACGGATCGGAACATCATCTCTTAATTTTTTACCATGATAAAAAGGTTTAACATTTTTCAGGCTATCAATAAATGCCTCGCATCGTGTAATTGCCCCGACATCTGAACTGTGCTCATCAATCTCTATGGTTAAACAAGGTTTTCCTGCTAATTCTTTGACAAAGAATTTTGATATAAATGAATCAGGACCACAACCAAAGTTGGTAATATATAATGGATAAAGCCTTTTATCTCTTGAAATTATCCTTGC
This sequence comes from Candidatus Brocadia sp., assembly GCA_030837935.1. GTDB lineage: Bacteria > Planctomycetota > Brocadiia > Brocadiales > Brocadiaceae > Brocadia. Next base: position 12,227 of record JAUQXU010000158.1, on the reverse strand, counting down.
CGCAGCGAGAAATTTTTGCCCGGTCTTCCAATACATATTCGGATAATCATGGGCCACTTCTTCAATATCCAGCTTCAGAAAGTCCAGCGGGATTGTCAGAATGCCTAAATCTCGCAATTTTTCCGGAAGTCCCAGGTTCATACCTGTGTCGCAGCCGTTATATGAGCGGCTAATCAGCACAAAGGCCTTTTCATTTTCCCCCAACTTTTCCAGGATATCTCTTCCTCTCGCCTCAAGCGTCTTGGTAAAATTTTGCTGCGACGCATGTGCCGACTTTATTGCTGCTTCAACAATTTCTCCCGTTCTTCCAATACTTTTTGCGATTTGGCGTAAGGTCTTATTTACATATTCTTCTCCATATTCAAAATGAATAACAGGAGACAAGACCGTAAATTTCTTTCCTTTAAAATCAATGGCAGAACGTACGAGATACGGTATACACTGTACGTAAGGACATGCATATGAGTGGGTAAGTTTCGGACTACTATGCGTTAAATTGATCACGCTGGGTAAAAAAAGGTAATCAATGTCTCTGTCTGCCATGTCTATTACGTGTCCATGGGCAACCTTGATGGGGAAACAGGTTTCTGCAGTAATCACTTCCACACCATTATAGATAATATCCTTGTTGGTATCGCTGGAGGTTATAACCTCAAAACCCAACTCGGTAAAGAATGCCTTCCACATCGGATAGAGGTCGTAAAAAGTGGAAACTTGCGGTATTCCGATCTTTTTCCCGATCGGTTGATCAGGTTTGTTCTTCTTGTAGGTATTGAAGAGTGCATCCTTCCGCTCACGGAAGAGTCTGGGGAGATGCTTCCCCTTTTTTAAAGTTCTTTCATCATCAAATTTGCCGCAGCGGCTTCCGTAATGAAGCGGATTTTCCCCGTCAATGGTAACTTTTCTAATCTCGCAAATATTTGAACAATCTTTGCAAACGAAAGAAGACAGTTCGTATCTTTTGTGCCGGAGGTCAAATCCCTTAAACCGTGACTTTTCCCATGTCCTTTCCTCCATGGCAATGATAGCGGAACCAATGGCCCCCATGATATCATGATGAGGAGGAACAATGACCGTCTTTCCGGTTACCTTTTCGAATGCTGCCTTTACACCGCGGTTAGCAGCAACTCCCCCCTGAAAGAAAATCGAATTTCCAATTTTTCTGTCTTCTACTACTCTGTTAATAAAGTTTAGCACAACAGAATAGCTCAGCCCTGCGAGCAAGTCGTCCTTGGACGTCCCGCGCTGCTGGTGGTGGTTAAGGTCAGATTCCATAAACACGGTACAACGCTCGCCAAGATGTGAGGGACAGCATGACGAGAGTGCTCGCTTGCTGAATTCCCCTTTGATACTCACGCTAAGTTTTTCCGCCTGCTCTTCCAGGAATGACCCGGTACCGGCGGCACAGACTTTATTCATGGCAAAATCCACAATAGCCCCGTTTTCTAACCGGATAAATTTGGAATCCTGCCCGCCGATTTCAAAGATGGTGTCTACATTCTTGTCTACATTTGCTGCAGCAGTTGCGTGTGCGGTAATTTCATTTTTTGCTATGTCTGCACCGATAAAGTCTCCCGTTAAGTAACGGCCGGAACCTGTCGTTCCGGCGCCGCAGACAATCACTTTGTCACCAACCTCAAGTCCTGCCTCATAGAGACCCTGCTTGACGGCCTCAAGCGGCCTTCCTGCCGTCATAAGATAGCGTCTTGCCAAGACATTTTTGTGCTTGTCGATAACAACAATGTTAGTGCTGATCGATCCTACATCGACTCCTACGTATGCCTCGATCTTCTCCTCACCAACGATTGAATGCGTTTTCTCAACGATTTTGTAATTATCCGATTGAAGGGGTTCAAGGCTCGACGCCTTTGCACCGCGATTTCTTAAATATTCTTCAACCTCTTTTAATCCACGGAAAGGTGAATGGATACCTTTATCCATAAGAGTAAATACCGTGCCAATCGCCCCCATTACATTAAAATATTTTGGTATCATAAGTTCGCCTGGTTTGAGTTCTAAAATATCCTCAAACGCTTTAATCATGCCGATGTTTGCTGCTACACCACCCTGGAAAACAATGGGCCTGGAAAATTCCTTTCCTTTTCCAATATTGCTCTTGAAATTCCTGGCCATGGCATAACAAAGACCGGCTACAATATCGTGTACAGGGGTACCTTCCTGCTGTAAATGTATCATATCTGTCTTGGCAAATACACTGCAACGACCGGCAATACGCGGCGGATTTTTAGATTTTAACGCAAGCTCCCCAAATTCTTTTTCAATAGCAATATCAAGTCGCGTGGCCTGCTGATCCAAAAACGAACCCGTACCTGCTGCACACATGGTATTCATTGAAAAATCAGAAACCTTCATTTGCTGTGTAGTCTCATTCTTTTCAATAAGCATAAGTTTTGAATCTTCGCCACCAATTTCAATAATGGTGCGCACTTCAGGATATAAGGTTGTGGTGGCCTGGCTATGGGCAACCACCTCGTTGATAAAGGCAATATTCATTAATTCAGAGACAAGTTTTCCACCGGACCCTGTAATAGCAATGCCATCAATATCATCAATATGGGTTCGATTGAATATGTCTCTTAAGACAAGGAGAAATGTTTCTACTGGCTGACCGTGCGAACGAACATAGTGGTTTTCCAGAATTTCCTTACGTTCGTTTATCAATACTGCCTTAATGCTCACAGAGCCGATATCCAGTCCGATATATTTTTTCTGAGACATAGGTTAACTCGCTTTCTCCATCAATTTCTTAGTATCTGATCAGGTGGTGTAATCTTTCCCGTGATTGCAGATGCGGCCGCAACGGCGGGACTGCAAAGATATATCTCACTTTTGGGATGTCCCATGCGACCAACAAAATTACGGTTAGTCGTAGACAATGCCCGTTCTCCTTCTGCCAGGATTCCCATGTGTCCGCCAAGACATGGACCGCATGTCGGGGTAGAAACTACCGCCTCAGCATCAATAAATATCTCAATCAGGCCGTCTTGTAACGCCTGTTTATAAATTTCCTGGGTTGCCGGAATAACAATAAGTCGGATCGAAGGGTGCACCTTTTTCCCCTTGAGAATTTTTGCGGCTATTTGGAGGTCTGAAATTCTTCCATTCGTGCAAGAACCTATGACCACCTGGTCAATCTTAATACCTGAAACTTCTTCCACCGGTTTTGTATTTTCAGGCAAACTGGGAAGGGCTATTTGAGGCGAGATTTCTTCCGCATTAAATTCGTATGTCTTTGTGTAATGAGCATCAGGATCACTTTGATACATCACAGATTTCTTCTTAACCCGGCCTTTTATATAGTCTTCGGTGTTTTTGTCAGGAGAGATGATACCGCTTTTAGCGCCGGCCTCGATTGCCATGTTGCACATGGCAAAACGGTCATCCATGGGCAGGTGGTTAATAGCGCTACCCGTAAATTCCATCGACTTATAGAGTGCGCCATCCACGCCGATCTTTCCGATCGTATAGAGGATTAAATCCTTTCCGGATGTCCAATTTTTTACCTTGCCGTGAAAAACAAATTTAATCGATTCGGGCACCCTGAGCCATACCTTCCCTGTAGCAAAACAGGCAGCAAGGTCGGTGCTTCCTACGCCGGTAGAAAATGCCCCGAGGGCACCGTAGGTGCATGTGTGAGAATCAGCGCCTATGACTAAGTCTCCGGGCGCAACAATCCCTTTTTCAGGGAGGAGCGCGTGTTCGATCCCCATTCGGCCAATCTCAAAGTAATGTTTCAAATGATGCTTTTCAGCAAAAACCCGGAGGGATTTTGACTGTTGGGCAGACTTGATGTCTTTATTGGGAGTAAAATGGTCAGGAACTAATACAATCTTTTCTGAGTCAAAAACTTTTTTGATGCCGGTTTTTTCAAACTCTTCAATGGCGATAGGCGCGGTAATGTCATTGCCAAGGCAGATATCCACGTTTGCGTAAACAAATTGACCCGGATGCGCTTCTTTGAGGCCAGAATGAGCAGCGATAATCTTCTCTGTTATTGTCATTCCCATAGCTTTTCACATAGCAGCGTGCTTTGTATTTCCTTTCAAAACGAAAAACAACCGAAGGTGATGAATGTTCGAAAGAAATCTAATTTTCTGAAAATCTTGTTCTATTCCATGCTTTTAAAAATAAAGGGTCCTGCAAATATTTTTTATGGCATTTGATGCATAAATCGAAGCGGAATGTCTTATATTCTCCGTTTCCTAATGAGTCTCCGTGGTTTGACAACCCATCCCGATCCTCGTCTTCTTCCATCTCCCAAATTTCTTCGTCTATATCATCATCGTCATCTATATCCGTCGCGTCACATGCCGTATATACCTCAATCTTTACCACATACCTAATGTCTTCATCTGCCAGCAATGGTCTTCCGCACATATCGCAAGTATAGTGCACCATTCATGTTCCTCCATGTAAATTGCTATCTTTGTAAAAATACACTTTTTCCGGCAATATCTATACTCCAACGACACAAAGACACCTAAAATCTTCACTGATGAAGTTTAAACTGGCCGCCAGAAGGTTGGTGTCTTGTAACTTTGCGTCAGGCGCCACCCGGGACCGCACCAAGGTTGAATATTTTTTCTAAGCCATTGCCCTGAGCCTCTTAATCCGCTCTTCAATCGGTGGGTGGGTGCTAAATAGCGTGGCAAACGACCGGCCGCTTAATGGGTTCACAATGAACATATGGGCCGTAGCAGAATTTGCGTCTATGGGTCTGGCTATCGATGCCTGTTGTAATTTTTCAAGGGCACTGGCCAGTCCCAAAGGATTTCCTGTTAATAATGCCCCCCCTTTATCGGCAGCGTACTCCCGCGAACGGGAAATCGCCATCTGGATGACAAGCGCAGCAATAGGGGCCAAAATGGCTAAAAACAACATAGCAAAACCGTTTCCCCTATCTTCTCCATCCCTTCCGCCATAACCGCCAAAGAGGGCAGCCCATCGGGCCATATTGGCCAGCAACATAATAGCGCCAGCGACCGTTGCAACTATGGTAGATATCAGGATATCCCGGTTCCGAATGTGGGATAATTCATGTCCTAATACACCCTTGAGTTCCTCACGTTTTAGAGAATTGAGCATTCCCTCTGTAACTGCTACTGCGGCATGATTGGGATTCCTGCCCGTTGCAAAGGCATTCATAGCATTCGTCGGGATGATATATATTTTAGGCATAGGCATCCCTGCCTGAATCGTTAACTCTCTCACGATTTCATGATAGCCCGGTGATTCCTGTCCGGAAACTTCCCGAGCTCCGTACATTTTCAGGACAATCTTATCACTAAACCAGTAACTGAAAAAATTCATACCCATTGCTATTGCAAAAGCAAGAATCGCACCCTGCTGCCCCCCAACCATACTTCCCACCCAAATAAGTAATAACGTCAAAGCGATGAGTAGTACCGTTGTCTTAAAATAATTCATAAACAGCTTTTCCTCTATCTGAATGAAAAAAAACTTCCAAGATAAATTCTGTATTTATAAACATCTATTTCTTTAACAGGCTACCGTACTTCCAAAGTTATTATAAGTATAGCCTGTTTTTTGTCAAGGAATTTAATCGATGTAATTATCGGGGAATTTCATGAAACAATTATGCAAATGTTCTGTATCCGGGAGAGTGGAAATGCGGTGCCGGCCATTGCAGTGGCTATGAGGTTTTTATGCAGTTATTTTTTCGAGTTTTCGGTAAATAGCCGTCCGAACCGCATCGTATTGAGGTGGGACTTCTACTGGCAGGTTGGCAAAGCGCGAGGTTACCTCTTCCAGCTTATTTTCGTGATAGGCTATCTTGAATTCAGGAAATTTCAAACCGTGAGCGGTGGAAATAACGACAACCTTTTCCTCCGGCCTTATCATCTTCCTTTTTAGTAATTTTATTAACACTGCAAGTGCAACCCCTGTGTGCGGGCAACTAAACAGACCCGTTCTGTCCGCTTGCGCAGAGGCATTAGCCAATTCATCTTCTGTTGCCTGTTCTACAATGCCATGAAAGGTTTTTAAAACGTTGATCGCCTTTTTGTAACTCACTGGGTCGCCTATTTGAATAGCATTGGCAAGGGTCTTTTGTGCCTTTACGGGTTTAAATTCTTTAAAATCAGTTAAATAGCTGAGATACAGGGGATTGGCCTTGGCTGCCTGTGCACATACGATGCGCGGCTGCTTTTCTATAAGACCCAATTCCTTCATCATGAGAAAGCCCTTTCCCAGTGCGGCGGTATTACCCAAATTTCCTCCAGGTACAATTACAACATCAGGCACTTCCCAGTCAAACTGCTGGACCATTTCAATGCTTACCGTCTTTTGTCCCTCAATACGGAGGGAATTCATAGAATTTGCTAAGTAGATATTATTTTTACTACATATTTCTCTTACCAGCTTCATACAACCGTCAAAATCTGTATCAAGCGATAGAGTAAGTGCCCCGTTTGCAATGGGCTGGATAAGTTGTGCATGGGACACCTTGTTCTTTGGCAGAAATACAATCGCAAGAATACCCGCAGCGGCACAATATGATGCCAGGGCAGCAGATGTATCTCCTGTTGAAGCGCAGGCGACTGCAGGGATATTTTTTCCCTCAGTAATCATCTGCTTGACCATGGAAACAAGCACAGTCATCCCCAGGTCTTTAAAAGAACCGGTATGGGCATTCCCGCACTGTTTGATCCACAGGTCTTCAATGCCAATTTCTTTCCCGAGCCGTTCTGCCCAGAAGAGGTTGCTGCCGCCTTCATACAGGGAAACTACGTTCTCGCTGTCGACCGTGGGACAAACCCATTCTTTCTTGCCCCAAACAGAACTTCCATAAGGCCATTTCGAACGTCTGTACCGTTCGTCAAACAACCTCTTCCAATGTTCTGGGGAGTGCTTGCGGAGTTTGTCTACATCGTGTTTGACCTCCAGCAAGTCTCCGCACTTTTTACACTGGTAGACGACCTCGTTCAGCTCGTATTTTTCACCGCATCCCGATATACACTGAAACCATGCCCTATATGGCATGAAATGCTTCTCCTTTAAAAATTACCGTAAATATCTTTTGCAGATATCGACCGTCAGCGCCCTGCAATTTACCCTTATAATGAAAGTCATGGGTATCTGCCGAGTATTGATGACAACCTTTGGTGGCTATAAGCTGACTGCATATTAAAAATTTAATTATAGGGAGATGGATGTATAATTACAAGTAAAATATGCGTCTGCAGAGACAGTATGGGTATTTTAATTTTGACAAAAATGCAGTCGTTTTGATAAGATTGCGGGCGTTATGCAAATAAACAATTTTCTTTCAAAAATCTTCTCATACGTTCCCAAAGTAGATGGGCACTCTGTCCGGCGAGAGTTTAAGCATGCATTTAGTATCGGACCGTCTCGTGAAAATAAGGCATTAAACGAACAGGAGTTGGCCATCATTTTGAAACTGACAGCAGTGATCAACAAAAGGAAACTTACTATTCCTGCCTCAATGTTTCTTGAATGCGCACAACCGCTCAATTATATTGGAAGCCAGATGATGGTGTTTTTCAGGCCGTTTTTGACCTATTTCTTTACTCAGACAGAGTACGACCTGTTTCAAGGTATCCTTGAAAAGAGGGAAGGCATCAAAAGGATAATTGAGGAATTAGAAAAGAGAGGGGCATGATTTGGACGTTATCATCGCGACAGACTGCGGCAGTACTACCACAAAAGCCATCCTGATCGAAAAAAAGGACGGGGCATATCGGCAGACATTCCGCGGCGAGTCACCCACCACCGTGGAGGCCCCTTTCGAGGATGTGACACGCGGCGTTTTAAATGCTTTCGCTGAGGTCGAAGAACTCTCAGGAAGAAAGATTTTGGATGGAGAAAAGATTATTACGCCAGCCCGCGGAAATGTCGGGGTAGACATCTATGTTTCCACGAGCAGCGCGGGCGGCGGACTGCAGATGATGGTTGCAGGCGCTGTAAAGACCATGACGGCTGAGAGCGCACAGCGTGCGGCGCTCGGGGCTGGCGCGATTGTGATGGACGTCATCGCTTCCAATGACCAGCGGCTTCCGCATGAGAAAATTGACCGTATCCGGCATCTGAGACCTGATATGATACTCCTCTCCGGCGGGACAGACGGCGGCACGGTTACCCATGTAGTAGAGCTTGCCGAATATATCTCTGCTGCCAATCCAAGACCCCGTCTTGGCATGACCTTTCAACTCCCTGTTATCTATGCCGGCAATAAAGATGTCCGTGAAAAAATTAAAGAGATTTTAAGCGAAAAAACCTCCCTTACTATTACGGAAAATATCCGACCCACGCTTGAACGGGAAAATCTTTTCCCGGCGAGACAGGAAATCCAGAAACTCTTTCTCGAACACGTTATGGCCCAGGCGCCGGGCTACAAAAAGCTTATGTCGTGGACCGGAGCGCCCATCATGCCCACTCCGGGCGCGGTTGGACTCATCATGCAGACCATCGCCAGAAAAGATGCTATTAATGTGGTAGGTGTTGATATTGGCGGCGCCACTACTGACGTCTTTTCTGTATACGGTGAAATATTTAACCGTACCGTGAGCGCCAATCTTGGGATGAGTTACAGTATTTCCAATGTACTTGCCGAGGCAGGGCTTGAGAATATCCTGAGGTGGGTGCCATTTGATATTGAGGAATCCGACCTCCGGAACAGGATTAAGAACAAGATGATCCGTCCCACGACAATACCTCAGACATTGGAAGAGTTAAAGATTGAACAGGCCATATCGCGCGAGGCCCTGCGGCTGTCTTTCGAACAGCACAAATCACTGGCCGTAGGACTTAAGGGTGTGCAGCGGGAACGTGACATCTCCGAGGCATTTAAACAGGAAGTTACCGGTGAGACACTCGTCGATATGCTAAAACTAGACCTCCTCGTGGGTAGTGGAGGGGTGCTCTCCCATGCACCGCGCAGATCTCAGGCATTAGTTATGATGATTGACGCTTTCCAACCCGAGGGTATCACGAGACTCGCCGTCGATAGTATTTTCATGATGCCGCATCTGGGTGTCCTTTCGACGGTAAACGAACAGGCTGCCACGGAGGTATTTGTAAAAGATTGCCTGATCCATCTGGGCACGTGTGTTTCTCTTGTGAAAGGGAGTATTGGAAAATTTAAAGAAAAATGTATTTCATGCAAGATTACGATGCCTGATGGGAAAAAGATAGAGGAATCCCTTCCCTATGGTGGCTTGCGTGTTTTTCCATTGGGGATCGATCAATCAGCAGAAATCGAGATTGTCCCCGCAAAGAATTTTGATGTCGGCGCAGGCAGGGGAAAACCAGTTATAAAAAAGGTTTTTGGTGGAGTTGTGGGTATCGTCATTGATACCCGCGGGAGACCCATAACATTGGCAAAGGATAAGGTATCAAGGGTGGAACAGCTTCAACGATGGGCAAAGGCCATCGACGCGTATCCAGATTAGGAAATCCTAATCCGAACGAGTCGAAACGTGCAGCGCGGGCGTTGTCCCCCGCTGGCGGGGGGTAGGGGGGGTGGATATTTCCCCGTCAAAATATTTTTTGCAAGATACTAGCCGCAGGCCACTGGCCATGAGCAATTGACAAATTCTGAAAGCTGATGCCCGGTAGCTGAAGGCCACAAAAATTTGAGACTTCGATGAGATTGTAATACTGATGCGAAAATAAATCCCTTATAAAAAATTTTAATTATCCCTATGACCCACGCATACACCCCAGGTTTACGTATATTCGAGCGGACAAAGGTCGCGAGCCATCGTGTCCTGCCTTTATTGGGCGATGTTGTCGTCAAAAAGGGCGATGCCCTAAAGGCAGAGGACATTGTGGCCAAAACCCATTTGCCCGGCAAGGTACACGCCATCAATGCCGTGAATCGGTTAGGTATTCAGCCCAAGGATCTCAGGGAATACATGCTGAAAAAGGAAGGCGACCTTGTTCAGAAGGATGAAATCATTGCCGAAACCAAGCCATGGGTTAAGATGTTAAAGACCGTATTGCTCTCGCCTATTACCGGCACGATTGAAACCATATCGAATGTGACGGGGCAAGTCCTTTTGCGTGAATCCCCCAGGCCAATTCAGGTGTTTGCTTATATAGACGGCGCCGTCATAGAAGTCACAGAAAAAGAGGGTGTAGTTATGGAGACGACGGCCACCTTTATTCAGGGCATCTTTGGCGTGGGGGGCGAAACCGTGGGTGAACTTGCTATTGCCGTGGACAAACCTGGTGACATACTTACAGCGGAGCGCATCCAACCAATCCATAAGGACAAGATTATTGTGGGGGGTGCATTTATCCAGCACGATGTTATAGACAAGGCAAAGAAGGTTGGTGTCAAGGGTATCATTGTCGGTGGGTTCAATGATGAAGACCTCAGAAAACTCCTCGGATACGACCTGGGAGTCGCCATCACGGGCTCAGAAGAAATCGGTATCACCCTCATTATCACAGAAGGTTTTGGCCAGATACACATGGCGCAAAGGACGTTCGAACTTTTAAAATCCCGCTCAGGCGCCAAAACTTCCATGAATGGCGCTACCCAGATTCGCGCGGGTGTCGTGAGACCGGAAATTATTATACCCTATCCGGGAAAGGCCTCCGGAGAAGAGATGGAAAAGCCTGTCGATAGAGGCATGGAAGTTGGAGACTCTGTGAGAGTCATCCGGGTACCCTATTTCGGAAGGATTGGCAAGATCAAGGCGCTCCCCTTTTCCCCAAAAACCATAGAAACCGAGGCTACAGTCCGCGTCCTCGATGTTGAATTTCCCGATGGTTCCACAGCCACTGTCCCACGGACAAATGTCGAAATGATTGAGACATAAGCAAATTTACCCCGTATCAATGTGAGATCTAGTTCGTTGAGAAGAGGGTTTTTTTGTGTTTTGTACGCGGCAAAGGAGCCAGGTCTTTAATCTTGCTATTTATTATAAAAGCGGATTCTTTTTTAACAGTCTGCTTATGGTTGAATAATGCAGCCCAAGATAATCAGCCACTTCCCGCTTGCTATACCTATACTTTTCAACCGATACTGCTATTTTTACGTTTCTTTCTCGTCTCTTAGTTCCTGTCTTCTTATTGAATAATGTTCCCAGACAAGGTCTTCCAACGAATCTCTGGTGTCTTGGAATTTCTTCTATCTCTTCTTGCCCTTTTATATACTTGATCAATTTCTTTACAAAATCCCTTTTGAAAGGTTTCCGTCTGGCGTTTCTATTACCAGGTGGTAATGATTATCCATGAGACAATATGCATGACAGAGCCAGTTAAAGCGGTCGCAGGTCTTCTTTAATATATCAAGAAACAGGACACGATTTGCATCATCAATAAAAATGGGTGCCCATGCGTTGCCTCTTGATGTGACGTGATAAAGCGTTCCGTTAATTCTATCCTTAATGGTCTTGCCATGCAGCAGAATTTATCACACGCACAATCTTATATCAAGATTAAACAGGCTGTCCGAGAATGCAATTACAATCTTTAACGTATACTACATATTGACTAAATTGTAATTATCGATCAATATATAGCATGGCTTTTGATCTGCAAAACAATTCTCGGACAGCCTGTAAAGACCTGACCCCCATCGCTTCAAGTATGCATTAGAAGTTTTTGAAATTAGTATATATTTCCAGTATAACAATGGCCTCAACCAGCGCGAGCCACAGACGCCGGAATGATAAACGTGATGGGCTTATCCCTAGTCTGGTTGAAGGCGGTGTTATGCTTTTCTAAATCATTATTTTCTTGCTGATAGGGGTTAATTTACTCACCTTCATATTCCTTACTGCAAAATGATGGCCGGATTTTATTGGTCTCCAAATACCTCTGAATTTCGCAACAAGCCTAACAAGGTAAGTATTAACATTGAAAAGGCTAACCTTGCAAAGAATATCCGAGCCTTTCCATTCTAATAGGATCAGATGACCGTCAGTTGTTTTTATACCATATTTCCTCAATTTTTGATCTTCATAAAGCACGGGAGAAGTGGTGACAGTGAAGAAGGCGCGGCTATCGCCCTCATCGTATCGCACGAACCGCCTTACGTCGTTAAACTTGCTATGAAGTGCGAAGTCTTTGCCTACAACATATGACAAATAATTAAAGGCAATCTTTGAAATGGCCCGGATAATAACTCTATCAATGGTAATATTGGTTTCAACCTTAACTTCTTCTCCTTCTATATTTTCTTTAATGAGTTCGTCTTTTGGTTTAATTTTGAT
>JAUQXU010000017.1 GCA_030837935.1 Candidatus Brocadia sp. | reverse complement strand
CACTTTCAAGCGTTTGCAGCGTTATAGAGACATTGGTAGGATCAAGTAGTCTGTCCAAGGCGGAACGGCTGGTGCGCATTTTTTCTGCCATAGCAGATTTTGTCAATTTTGCCTTCTTCATCTCCACTTCAATCTGATAGGCGATAACTCTCTTAATCGCTGCGGCTTCTGTTTCCGCCCGCAGAGCTTCTTCCTCGAGAAAGTCATCAAAGTTGGAACCAAGATGTCTGTTTTTCATAGTTTGCCTCTTTTGTAGTTTCCAAGACGCGTAAGCGCAGCCTTGAGTTCATTTTGCGGTGTCTTCTGTGATTTCTTGATAAATCCGTGCAGCAAAATCATGTACTTGCCATCAACCGTGAAAAAGACCCGCTCAATGCCATTCTCTAATCTTGTGCGAACTTCCCATAAATCCTTGTCGATTTTCCTGATGAGCGGCATTCCCAACGGCCACCCTATTTGGGCAGTCTTAATGTCTTCACCTATCTTCCGCTTGTCTTCCCGCGGAAGCCCCTTTAGCCATTCCCGCACCGGCTCGTTGCCAATCTCAGACCGATAGAAAACAACTTTCAGGACATAGGGAATATCGAACATTTGTTATTATTGTACCAATTTTGGCACACTTGTCAATTTGATTTTTTTTCAACATAACACATGACTCACCTGGAGCGCGCCGTTTGCGCGATCAGGTGCAGCCGGTCGTTAGATGATCGTCATTTTTCCGTGTCCGCTAATGCCTTTGTGTTCCTTACTTCAATTGCAGCCCGCTTGGACTCGGGAAATTTGCTATAGAGTTCTTCCACGTGTTTGGGTTGTGTAATCATCTGCTCTGCTATGATGTTTATGAGATCAAACAACCTTGTGGCAATGTCCTTGTCGTCATTCAAATCAATCGATCCAGGGTGAACAGATTCGTTGCCGATTACCCGCACAACGTCTAACGACTTAGCCACAACCGCATTGAGTCCCTTCTTGACGAGGTTTGCTATGTCACCATTTAGGTCCTCGCCGCTTTCCCCCAAATGCTTGCAAAGCATTTGAATTGACAAGCGCAATAGCGCATCTGATGGTCTTCTCAAACTCCGCATCTGGCAGAGATGGGATTTTCGGGTCATCGCGTATGAATTTGACATAGCCATTGTGCCAGTATTGGGTTGTATATGCCCCGCAATGTGGACACGAAAAAGCCGTCTCCTTTACACAAGGAATATTTGACATAAATATTGACATATAAAATTCCCACTCCTATAATTCTAATCTTGATTGTATAGGAATTTTCATTTTGTTCATGAGGTTTTGCGGTAGGACGGATTAAGCGAGAGCGAATCCACCTTTCCCGGAAATAGTATTGGTGGATTCGGCGTAAAAACCAACGCCTTAATCCACCCTACTTATAACTTGTTAACATTACAAATTGAGTGATATCAAGAAAATGTGATAGACTCTTTTTCATCCTTATCTCCTTCTGCTATTTTGAGAATCTTAAAGCATTCCCAATCGCACTATAACGAAGGAGATTTTTTTGTAAATACTACAGCATAGCTTTTGCTATTCTCATCCGCCATAGCGAGTGGTTTAGCTTTGGTCGTAGCTTCGCCGCGCCAGGGTATTCAAGAGATGCTATTGGGGGAGTAATAGATGCAGGCACTTATCGGATACATCCAATGTCTTAGAATAAAGATTTTCACATGTTAGTTACTAAATCTATAACAAAGACAACCTCACCGTCTGCATTACATCAATCAGTTCAATACCTCAAAGGAGTTGGACCAAAGCGATGTGAAACCTTCGGAAAGTTAGGATTACATACGATTCGTGACATGCTTTATTATTTCCCGAGAGATTACAAAGATTGTACCCGGATACAAAGGATTTCAGAGGCCAGGATAGGCTCAGAGATTACGATTCAGGGTAAGGTGCTTGGCGTTCAAACGAGAATGGCAAGAAGCAGAAAGAGCGTTCTGGAGGTCTTTGTCGGTGATGAAACAGGTTCAATTGCTGCGACCTGGTTTAACCAGCCTTTTCTCACAAATAAATTTCATGCCGGAGATACTATTTTTTTACATGGGAAGGTGGGGGCATATAAATACCTGCAGTTATTAAGTCCAGAATATGAAATCATCCAAGATGACGAAATTAATACAAAAGAAGGGAGCATCGTCCCTGTTTATCCGCTTACCGAGCATATGAGCCAGGCCCACTTTCGAAAGATCATGAAGGAGGCAGTGCACCATTTTGTCGGATATATTGATGAAATACTCCCAAAAGAGCTTATGAAGAGGAATCAGTTACTTCCCATAGATAATGCAATAAAAAATATCCATTTCCCCGAGACGTTTGAGAACTTGAAAAATGCAAGATTCAGACTTGTCTACGACGAATTGTTTACCCTTGAGTTGGCTATGGCACTGAGAAGGCGCGGCATTAAAGAGGAAAAAGGCATCTCATTCAAGATAGGAGCTAATGTCGACACACACATCCGCAACCTTATACCTTTTACCTTGACGAAGGCGCAGGAACGGGTAATTCACGAAATTGCGGAGGATATGCGAAGTCCTAAGCCCATGAACCGATTGCTGCAGGGTGACGTTGGCTCCGGTAAGACGGTTGTGGCGATTTATGCAATCCTTGCTGCCATTGCTAACGGTTATCAGGCTGCTCTTATGGCGCCTACAGAAATACTGGCTAAACAACATTT
>JAUQXU010000016.1 GCA_030837935.1 Candidatus Brocadia sp. | reverse complement strand
TATTAAGCATAATCAGGATTCTCTTTCTTACTTCATCCTTATCAAACAAAGGATTTTTTATCTGAATTTTATCGGAGTAAATGAATTGTTCAATAATGCCGATAAGCTGTATGAGGAATGTTTCCTTACTTCCTTTCCAGTCGGGTTTCTTTTCGGAGTTATAAATCGTGGAGGCAATTCTGAAAATAATGGACTGTAAACGGAATTTTTCACCGATTTCCTTTAAATCAATCTCAGTAAGCGCCGCTGGATTTGGTTTACCGGCTATGATTGCAGCCAGTTCCGCTTCTGTTATAGATTCGTATGGGTCAAGTTCAAGCTGTTTGACTTTTTCCAGGTTAATAGATAGTTGTGGCTTGTAAACATGGTCAATTCGCAGAATGTTAGGGAATGAAGTTTTGTGTTCCGCTTTTTCCTTAACAGGCTCAATCCTGGTTTTAGGTGGAGGCGGTGGCGGTGGTGGGCCATCACTTCCGCCTTCATGAGGCAGGAATGTAAACGGCACGCCAAAGATGTTTACATATTCAGGTTCAAACAACTCAATTTTTTCGCCTGTAACAGGGTCTATTTGTGATTTCACATCATAACTTGTTCTTCTAAGACCGCGGCCAACGACCTGCTCACATAATAACTGGCTGCTGAATGCCCGTAAACCCATGATGTGAGTAACTGTTTTGGCATCCCAACCTTCGCTGAGCATACCCACGGAAATCACATTTCGTATGTGCTCACCAAGTTCTCCGATCTTGCCAACGGTATCAACAGTTCGTCGTAATAATTCAGCCTGTTGTTTTTTGGTTGGCTTCTTTTCTTTGGTTTGATTACCATCGCCTTCTTCTGATTCTTCGGCGTCAATATCTACTTCCTCTGTTTCAGATTCTGCTTTATCAAGAATCCTGCTGTCAATCTGCAATGTTTTCTCCTGATCGCACAAATCTCCTAACCCAGCAACGGATAGCGAAAAGGCATCGTGATCAAAGGCATATTTGATGCGGGCTGATGTGTATGTCGTGTTTGCTACGGTTATCATCACCGGTGGAATTTTATATCCTGCCTTTTCCCAATCATCTTTCGCGGCCTTCCAGTCTTTACCTAAAAGCAGATAGGCATTTTTGATAAGGTCGGGAAGTGGTTCGCTTTCTTCTGCCTTGCGGTTGATGTCATCTTTTACGGTGGCATCCATATAAATGTGATACAGCCGTGAACGCAGATTGGCATCTACATTGGCGTCATCACGGACTACAACCCTCGGCGTTTTTACCAGTCCTGACTCAATCGCATCATTCAAGCCGAAATCGCTGACAATCCAGGGAAACAATGCCTCTTCAGTTGCTTTTTTGCCTGATGGAGCAAATGGCGTGGCCGATAAGTCAAAACATCGAATGATTCCCCTTGCCCGGTGAATCCTGTCCAGTCCGCCGATCCAAACGGTGCTTTCTTCAATGTCTTCCTTTTTAACGCCTTTTATTTTACTCTCTGCCGGAATACGCCATGCATGATGGGCTTCATCGTTGATAACGACAAGATTTGTTAAATTTGCCATATCGCCCAGGACATCCCGCACATACGCCTCATCGCTTTTTGCGCCCCGTTTATCAACCGTCTTCTTCTTTGCCAGTCTTTCTTCGCTGTCCCAAGCGAGTGCATGCCAATTAATGATTTTTACCTTGCCCTGCCGCAAAGATTCCATTAAGCCCGATGGAACAATGTTAAATTCCTCATAGTAGTTCTCTTTGTCGAAGGGATTCAACACCGATAAGCGGTTGCGAACCGTCAAGCCCGGCGCAACCACCAAAATATTTTTGGAGAACCGTGTATCTTTACTATTGGCTACTTTATTCAGGACTTGCCATGCAATGAGCATACCCATGACAATGGTCTTACCCGAACCCGTTGCCATCTTATTGCACCATCGTGAAAAACCTCCACCATCACCGGGAATTTCAATGCCTGTGCGATTGGCTTCCGGCGCTTCAGTAAGCCAAATCAGTGTCTCAATGGCCTCTACCTGGCAAAAGAAAAACCTGCGGTCTTTCCGTTCTTCCGGGTCTTGCCAGTTTTGCAGCAATTTTTTGGTAATACCGGTAACACCCGGATAACCCTGCTCACGCCATTTCTTTATTCTTGGACGGATTTTATTGACCAAATCAATTTCAATGGGAAGTCCCGGATCGTCAAATCCCTGTGCTTGTGGTGTGGCAACAACATATCCTGCTGACCTGCGTCCTTCCTGTAAGACAAATTCCCGTGTATCACGTATGTATTCCCAGTACCGCCGTGGTTCTTCGTAAGGGGAATTGATTATGAGCTTGTCAATTTGCTTCATGGTTTGTTCTTAAGGAAAGGTATTTCTTCAAGTTTGATTATGAGAGATGGAAGGTCTTCAGTAACCGTCTGCCAGACAACATCTTCTTTACTGCACATATTGGACCTCTGCCGACTCGACTACCTCCTTGCGGAAATAGCGGCTTAAATCTTCAGGTGTCCTCAAGTCCACTTTTCGCCCGATGATTTCGCTTAATTCGATCTCCATACGAGATAAGGTTATGAGACCTGGAATATGATCCGGCTCAAACTCAACGAGAAGGTCTATATCGCTTTCTTGCCCGAAATCGCCATGCAGGCAGGAACCGAACAGAGACAGCTTGCGTATATGACGCCGCTTGCAGAATTCGGCGATCTTGTCTTTCGGCAATACTATATGGCTTTTTCTTCCCATAACGCTATTCTTCCTTTCTCATACGATCGTATTGTGACCGGGTAGCTATGTTCATTCTTGTTGTAAAAAACTGTCTTGGTTCTTCGTAAGGGGAATTGATGATGAGCTTATCTATTTTCTTCATTATGTTCTATCTACAGAGATTTCTTGTTCAACTTCCACTGGAAGCGGTATTTTATTTTCAACTCTTATCATTTCATAAACGTTAATATTAGCATTTAACGCTTCAAAACTGACAGCGATAGAATATGGAACTTTTTCACTCAAATCACATTCCCAGCCTTTGTGACCAATCACTGCAAGACTAAATATTTCAGGTAATTGATATGACTTGATGATACACCAAGATTTCTGCACAGTGCTATCCTGCCTTTTTAAATCTTTTATTTTGCTCCAATCTTTTCGTTCACGAATAAACCACTTAATTGAATTCTGATCTTCAGCTCTTTCTTCCGGCTCTTCCATATCCTTTAGGACACGATTTACAAATTGATCGTAATTCTCATTCAATTTTAAGGATTCCCAATCAAGCCAAGTGGAAAGATAAGATTGCGTTCTTCTCCTTGTTCTTCTTGGCCTTGCCATAAAGGAAAGAGTAACTTCAATAAGAATATCGTAATCCTCGCCGGGTCTTCTTAATTGTTCTGGGACTTTAAGGGCATAAACATTTGCCTGTTTTGCCGATAAATCCCCGGAAGCAATTAAGGTTATGCGCTTTTCTGAATTTTCGGTTGCTCTCCGCAAATCTGGGATACCATATCCATAGTGACGAATATGCTTTATCACCGGATTAGAGAAAATATTGCCGGGTAACCTTGCCGACTGAACAATTAAAGCCCTGTAGAGGTTTGCGGATTCCTCCGGATAGAGTCTTTGTAGATTCGCTGCAATGTGTGCAACCTTTGGTGCGGCATAGGAAGTTCCAACAGAATCACTTCCTACACCATTGCCACCCCCATAAGTAGATTTTACCAGTTCAGGAGAAATCACTGGCCCATTTGAAAGATTTGGATTGGCATTTTTTTCCTTTGCCACATCACCAGCATATTCTACAACATCAGGCTTTATCATCCCCCACAATCTTAATCCAGTTCTTGAAAATGAAGAAGGATCGTCTTTT
>JAUQXU010000157.1 GCA_030837935.1 Candidatus Brocadia sp. | reverse complement strand
TGGAATTAAGTCAAAATAGCGATTCATGAAAGAAGTTTAAAGGGGAAAGAAACAAAGGCAATAAAAAGTTTTAAAGCTATCGCCTCAAAACTGCTGCCGGGCTAAAACATAGCAATAAAGAATTTAAAAAAGTTCTCTCCGCTTGATATAATTTAGAAAATAAAGTTTCGATTCCTTGGTTGGCGGCATCAGCGCCGGGTTAATTCCGTTATTCCTTTCGTCCACCCGTAATACAATTCCAATGACTTCTTCCCTTGTTATCTTTGGTTTGACGAACCGAACAATTTCCACTATCCGGTCAAAATCAACTGAATCCTCTTTAAGGGCTTTCCCGCCGTTGCATTTTGTAAGGAGCGAATATGTTTCATCCAGCTCTTTTATGGTATGCGGCGCACCGGACATATTTAGCCTTAACTTCTGATAGCAGAGATGTTTTACCCTCATGTTTGCCAGCGCGTCCAGGTCATTTCCGAGGGAATCAACGCAATTGGCTGTAAAAAGCTGTATTTCCTTTGCCTGTTCAAGCGTTAACTGAATTATGACCTTTCCCATCGGAACCTTAATAATGCTTTTGGGAGAGATCTTTTTTATCTTCATCACGCGGCCAATATATTCCTTAATAACATCACCGTAAGGTGATTCAATTTCTTCCGCCTCTCTGTGAGCTTCATCAATACTGTTTCCCGTATTGCCGGGCGACTGCTTTTCTATCTCACTGCGTATCCGGTCAATTCTATCCCAGCTGTAACTAAGCCCCGAGCGTTTCTCCATGATACTTCTTATCCGTTCAATGGGTATCTGTTTTAAAAGCATTCCCCGCACCTGTTCTTTTTCCTCCTCTGTTACTTCCCTGATTGGCGGATCGTACTTGGGAGTTTTATACGTCCCCGGCACATCTTTCTTAAGCTCGCGGTAAACCGGTGCCGTGCTGATCTTAGACCGCGGCATGATTTCCGCCTTCATTTTGTTGAATTCGGTTTTATCCTTCTTTGCATGAAGAACCTTAAGTTGATTGATATCATCGTGAAGCTGTTTATTGAAAACCCCTGCGGTCTTCCTTTTGCGCCAATTTTCTGCCGCCGGCCTATGTTCCGGCTTTGACGGATTTGAATCCGGATTTTCTTGATTATTTTTTTTCATAATTTTTTTTTTGTCATGCTGAGCGACTTGGCCGCCTGCTGGCGGAAGCGAAGCATCCATATTTTATTTTTTTGATTTATGATTAAAGTTTGTTAAAAACAGATTTCTCTTAAGAAAAAAGATTATTACTTCCAAAATCAAAACCAAAAGCCTGCCGCAAAGACACAAAGGCTCTAAGAACCCATTGAGGTGTTCGGGGATCTCTATTTTCTGCCTTTGATTCCAAACGGCCTATGAAAATTACCGTTAAAAAATTATCGAGCAGAATAATCGCAGGAAAATGTGTCTGAGGCCGATGCAAATCGGCCGAACCGGAGGACGGCAAGCCTTTAGGCGCAGCCAATTATTTTCCTGTAAAGCGAAGATAATTTTAGGTAATTTTCATCAGCCTTGATTTTTTTGGTACTTGGCGCCTGTCCCGCACTTGATGCGGGATATCAAGACAAAAAGTACGGGCAAATGTTTTTGAATAAGGGAAGAAATTTTCAAACCAAGTAAGACCACCCCCGCCGTCAGCCTGGGTTGCGGACGTCACCGCTCCTTGCTAAGGAGGGGACTTTTTAAAGACCGGCTTTTTCTCTCCCATTTGGGCACTGCCTTTGATTTTAAGCGGCCTATGAAAATTGCCGTTAAAAAATTATCGAGCAGATACAACACAGGAAAATCTGTTTGAGAGTCAACGAAGTTGAATCGAGTTATTTTCCTGCATAAGCGAAGATAATTTTAGGCAATTTTCATCAGCCTTGATTTTTTTGGTACTTTTTTTATCAA
>JAUQXU010000156.1 GCA_030837935.1 Candidatus Brocadia sp. | reverse complement strand
CTTGTAATATGATCCTGTTCTCTAACAAAACCATATTACATACGGTCGAAATTCGATGCAACTCTTTACTTCCCTATTATTACTCTACTTTTATGGCTTAGTTTACCAGACTTCAACTTTTTTACGAAAGAACCGAAATTTCTTAACGTTTTAACGTTCCATTACCTCAAAAGTCTTAGTCCATTCGCTATTACAATTAATCCACCTATCTCATTAATCAGGAGCCCTGGCACAAGGCCAATCCAACCACAAACGGCTACCGGTACCAGAAAAGCAATGATAAAGAGGGAAACAACAATATTTTGTCGGATATTCTTTACAGCCCTTCGACTCAGTTTAATGATATAAGGAACCTTTGCCAGATCATCTGACATAAGGACAAAATCACTAGTCTCGATGGCTATATCAGTGCCAGCAGCCCCCATAGCAATCCCAATATCTGCCTCAGCCATGGCTTCGTAAGTTTATTTCTCTCTCCTTCGCTTTACTTACAATGGTTTCACCCAAAGGATGTTTTGAATAATTCTCGATATAGGAGATTGATCAACATTGGAGTAGCCCTTTATTACCTTTCCATCCAGGGGTATCTTTTCTCCTGGCCGTATAATGATACTGTCAGAGATTTCTACCTCTTCTACGGACAAAATCATTTCCTTCCCATTTCTCCTGACCTGTGCTTCTTTCGGTGCCAATTCCATGAGCATCCTTATGGCACCTCTCGATTTGCTCACGGTATAAATTTCTAAGACATCACCGAGTAAATAGATAAAGATTAACATGGAAGCCTCTTCCCATAATCCAAGTGCTACAGCCCCAATGGCCCCGGTGACCATTAAGGTCCTGATGTTAAGGGTTATGGTCTTCAAGGCGTAGAATGCCATCTTTGCTGGATAATAACCACCGATAATAATGGCTAAACTATGGAAAATAAGAGGTATTATCCCCTCCCATCCGAGTTTTTCTAATATAAAGGCCGTTAAGGTAAAAAGGCCGCATATCGAGAGTGCTATAATCCTCTTCTCCTTCCACCAGGCAATTTTTGGCCTAGCTTCTTTAACAACCGATGCTTTCATCCCCGTTTCAGCAATACCCTTGATGATTTGCTGTATTGAAATCAGTGAAGGATCATAAACAACTTTTACGCCCTGAGTGGATAGATAGATTTCGAAGTTTTTTATTCCAGTAAGGGACTTTAACTTCTTCTCGATAATCGTCACCTCATCCTGACAATCCATTCCCTCGATGATCAGTTTATAGGTTTCAACTCCCTCTTCTGTCATTGTTCTACACTCCAAATAGGATAGTCACGTTTGAGTATCTTGGCAATGACTAGCCATTTTTCCAACTCCTTCACAATCTTTTCAGAGGTGATGGGTGCCATTCCTATTGGTTTGATTTTAGTAGGTGCTGTTATTGGATCATCTGATTCTTTCGCGAGTTCGAAAGAAAACGTTAAGTCTTTCCCAATAAATTGTTCAAGAAAGCCGTTATTTATACAGTGGGTTCCGGTATGGGCTGCAGGATTTTCGATAATGTGAATTTCCTCAATTTTGATGGTGCGCTCAATATCTACCATCAGCTTAAAATGACCGCATTCCCCTTCGCCTTGAACCAGAAAAGCCTTTTCTACCTCACTCCGTCCGCGTCTGGTAGTCATAGAATAATAGACAATCGTTTTTTCATGTTCACCAATTTCGATACCGTGCCGAGCAAGTTCATCAATCTGCTGGTCTGTTAATTGAACATGGTGTTTCTCAACCCATTGATATGGATGATCTTTCCTTATCTCATAGAGAGACAATTCTTGACCATGCTCAGCACGTGGGATTTCTGCACAGCCACACGGCGATAAAATGAGCAGTAAACCTACAAACCATTTTTTCATATGCCTATCAAAATCATCCCCTTGGCCAGTACATGATAATAACTACACCAATGAGGGCAATAAGACCACCGATCAGGTCAAATTTGTCAGGAGCTATCTTGTCAACCTGCCATCCCCATAGAATGGAGAGAACTATAAATACACCACCATAGGCGGCATAGACGCGGCCAAAATTTGCAGGCTGGAAGGTTGGAATAACTCCATAGACAACCAGCACAATCGCTCCGAATAAACCAAGCCAAATACTCTTCTCCTCCCTTAGCCAGAGCCATACCAGATATCCACCGCCTATTTCGCAAAGTCCGGCAAGGATAAAGAAGAAAATTGACTTGGCAATTTCAATCTTTTCCATTTTCTCCTTCATTCATAGCTCTTACACTATTCCACCTAAATAGTCTTTTCTGCCACAAGTAATATAACAGTTCTTTCTTGTCTCCCTGCATCTCTACTCATCTTTATGTTCTCTGCGACCTCTGCGGTAAAATTATTTTATGCGGTTTCGAGTCTTTTCGGAAACCACTGGTAGAGAGCAGGGATCACAAAAAGGGTCAGGAAGCTTGAGAAACATACCCCGCCAACGATCACCGTTGCCAACGGTTTCTGTACCTCG
>JAUQXU010000155.1 GCA_030837935.1 Candidatus Brocadia sp. | reverse complement strand
TTACAAAACGGAGCATTTGGAAATGCCCTTATTTTTTCAAGGAAGACGTTGAAGATGAATCCTAACGAACCGGGCTATTATAATAACCTCGGGGCAGTATTGAGCAAAAATGGTATGAACGAAGAAGCAATCACTATGTTTAAGAAAGCGATAGAAATAAATGCCAAAGATCCTGTTTACCTGGAAAATTTAACCAGACTGTATCTGTCCATGGGGAAATATGAAGAAGCAATATCCTACTATAAAAAACTCATCGACCTTGATCCTTCCGTGGCGGATTACCACAACAATCTTGGTGTGATTTATAAAAGAGCAAAACAACCCGATGATGCGATTCGGTCATTTCAGAAAGCTGTAGCTTTGAAACCGGATAATCCCGTTTATACTCATAATTTAGCTGATGCATCTGCCGATAAAGGCCAGTTTGCTGAAGCCAGGCAGATCCTTCAGGGGTTTATACAGGCGTATCCGAATCATAGATATATTCGTATTCATTTACTCCTGGCCAATCTATACTCGAAAAATGCGGATTGGGAAAAGGTTGCTCTTGAATGTGAGAAAGCTGTTAAGATAGATGAGAAATCGACTGCGGCTTACAAGTTGCTTGGTATTACCTATTATAATATGAACCAATATGAACTTGCAGAGAAAATAGTAAATAAGTATCTCACGTTAAATCCGAATGACCAGGAGGCGCACGCCTTGCTGATAAAGATCTCAAACAAGATAAAAGGAAATTTATAACTCGCTTATACAGAACTACGCATTTTCCGGTTGCTATTGCGTAAATATTTTGCTATTTTCAGATCATTTGTAAATCTCGTGCCGCGTAGCAGGACACAACTGCCTTCGTAGGGTAATCTGCAAAAAACAGACAAATTTTGAAAAACCGTATCTAAATTTCTATTCAAAAGCACAAGAGGAGGTGGAGACGTTGCCTAAAAAGAAAAACAGTTCAGAGAGTGGTACGGCAATAAAAATAGAGAAGAATTGTTTGGTAGTGCCTCATGATCCTGTGATTCCATTTATCAGGGGCGATGGTACAGGTCCGGATATCTGGAATGCGTCAGTTCGTGTATTTGATGCCGCGGTAAGTAAGGCTTATAAGGATAAAAAGCGTATTTATTGGCAGGAAATTTTTGCAGGTGAATGCGCCTTTAAGGAGCATGGTGAATGGCTCCCCAAAGATACCCTCGACGCCATTAAGAGGTACAAAGTGGCTATTAAGGGGCCGCTTACTACGCCTGTTGGCGGTGGCATCAGAAGTCTTAACGTTACCCTCCGGCAGGAACTTGATTTGTATGCTTGCGTCCGTCCGGTACGTTATTTTGAAGGTGTGCCTTCTCCGGTGAAATCGCCGGAAAAACTGAACGTTGTTATTTTCCGGGAAAATACGGAGGATGTGTACGCGGGGATAGAATATAAAAAAGGATCTCCTGAAGCAAAGAAACTCATTGTATTCCTGGAAAAGGAACTGGGGAAAAAGATCAGAAGGGATTCAGGCATTGGTATCAAACCAATGAGTGAAACCGGATCAAAAAGGCTGGTAAGGCGAGCCATACAATATGCAATAGACAAGGGACTCAGGAGCGT
>JAUQXU010000154.1 GCA_030837935.1 Candidatus Brocadia sp. | reverse complement strand
CAACAAAAAAGCTAATTATCTCCGAAGCAATGCCTTGAGGTGTGCTTCTATACAGAACGGAAGATCTGTTAGGTGGTAACCACCCTCAAGGCATGATACAATCCTGCCATTACAATATCCCTCTGCAGTTTTCATGACAATCTCGGTTAGCGTCCTGAAATCTTCTATCTCTAAGTTTAACCCGCCGATAGGGTCTTTCTTATAGGTATCAAAACCTGCCGAGATAATGATAAACTCTGGTAAAAAATGAGCCGCGCTCTGTTCCATGACATCCGCGAATAATTCCGTATACTTTTTTGGCAGGGTATCTGCAGATAGGGGTACATTGATAGTAAACCCCTTGCCTTTCCCCTCTCCGGTGTCCTCCTTCCTGCCGGAACCCGGATAAAACGGGTAGCGGTGCGCTGAACAATAAAATGTCGTTGGGTCACTATAAAACGCATCCTGCGTACCATTCCCGTGGTGAACATCCCAGTCGACAATAAAGACCTTTTCCAGACGATATTTAGACTGAATGTATCTTGCTGCAATGGCTGCATTATTAAAGAGGCAAAACCCCATGCCGCGGGCGGGTGTAGCGTGGTGGCCTGGCGGACGTACGAGACAAAATGCGTTTTCCCCTTCGTCCTTCATGATCAAATCTATTGCCGTCAATGGCGCCCCTGCAGCATGAATAGCGGCGTCGTATGACGTTGCGGAAACCACGGTGTCGGCATCCAACCACCCCTCGCCTGTATCGGCGATTTTTTTGATGGTCTCGATATAGGCTTGTGGATGAACCAGGCCAATTTCCTCTACCGAAGCAGCGCGGGGTCTTACAACCGTCATTTGTTCCCAGAGTCCATTCTCTTTGAGATACTGAACCGTGTTTTTTAATCGTTGGGCATTTTCCGGGTGCCCAAAGCCAGTATCATGTTCTAAAAAAATATCATCGTACATGAGGAGTGTCATATTTTTGTATTACTTGATGGTCCCTAAAAATTATCTATATCTTTTCTTTTTCTCTATCACCACGCCAACGATTCTATATTCAATATCCTTGGTAATCTCTCTGTCGTCGTATTTTGGGTTCAGAGGATGAAGTACGCGCGTTTTGCCATACTTTTTCAGTTGCTTAAACGGTGCCTCGCCCTCATCATTCGCGATAACCAAATAATCATAGGGCTCGGGTTTCAGGTAAGGGTTTATAACAATAATATCATCTTCGCGGAATTCCGTCTCCATGCTGTCACCCCTTACCTTGAGGGCAAAAACCCCTTTCGAATCAGTTTCTACATATTCCTCTTTTTTCTTTCATAAACGCGCCCATATTCTTCATGGTTGTAAATTATATCTTGCTTCGCCCTTGGCGGCAAGAGTGTTTTGCTGTCAGATATACTATACAGCAAGGCTGTCCTTGTTTTTATTGCACTACACAATATGAAAAGAAAGAGAAGGGAAGTAGCTTGTGATTAGCAATGCGTAGGATCAACATTATACCTGTATATCAGAATGCCGCAGAATTTCGAAGTGCTCTCAGTTCGGCAACGCTGCAGGTTGAGTGATATTGTTTTATGACAAACGGAAGATATATCTAGCATACAATCAGTGTATCATCCCCAAAGGCCTGAGGCCGCCCCATTGTGGAGGTTGCTTGATAACCATTACGATAACTTCGAACGATGCTACGAGGAACGGTTTGAGCAGAAGTGCGGTTTCTTTCGTCCTATCATTAGAGAGGTTGTCCAGAATTATTTGACCTGTGGCAATCTGAAGAATGGTTTTGCCTGGGTACGGTGTACAGATATGCAGCACTGAGTATCTGCTTGCCTTTAGTTGCAAAGGCCGTTGGTTTTGCCCTTCCTGTCATAGCAAAAAGGTTATTCGGTCGGAGGATTATTAAAAAGACCATCCTCTATCCTGTCCCACATCGACAATATGTTTTCATTCTTCCCATTCTGCTGCGCATCTATTTTAAATATGACAGAGATTTGTTGTCAAAATTGTGCAATTGTGCTGCCTCTGAGAGACTGCTTATTTTTTTGCGAAACGTAATAGGGCTTCAGGATGGAGCACCAGGCGTTGTTATGTCTATACATACTTTTGGTGACTACCCTGAAAAGTTTCATTCACACATACACGCAATAGCCTCTGACGGGCTTTTTCGAAAGACCGGTATCTTACTATGGCTGGTATTCAAACAAATCTCGTGGGTTACGAAAAAAACAGGGCAATCTCCCACCAGACGATCAACCGCTTGATGAAACTGATCATCTCTCCTATCATCTATCATCCATCTTAAGCCAATAAAAATAAGAGATTGGGGATATTGACTTTGGAATTATTATATTGTACACTTCTTGTCTTAATCGCCTGTTTCCGATATAATAATACAATAAATGAAAATATCGATCATCGGTGCAAGGAAGAATCATACGGGCTTGGGCGAATATATCGCCAAATACTTCCGTAAGAACGGGGTTCAGGTTGCCTCTGTCCTGGGAACGAATAAGAAAAGCGCCCAAAAAGCCGCCAGTAGCCTAAAGAAATACCATATAAACGCCAGACCATTCACTGATTTCGCAAGGATGGTTAAAGAGACATCGCCTGACGCCATCGTAATCGCTTCGCCATTCCCGACCCATTACGACTACATTAAGAAATCCATTGATTCCGGCTTATCCGTATTCTGCGAAAAGCCGTTTATCTGGGACGTTGCCGGCGATATCGTCGGGAAAACCGAGGCGCTCATAACCAAAGCCCGCAGGAAAAAGCTCGCGCTTGCCATGAACTCCCAACTGCCTTTCACTATTGCTTCATACGAAAGGCTCTGCGGCAAAATAACTCCTGAAGAAACCCACAGGTTTCTCATGAATATGAGCCCTTCAATGACAGGCGAGGCAATGATTCCGGAATCGCTTACCCATCCTTTAAGCATACTTTACTTCTCGCTGGGTAAAGGCGAGATATCGCAGATAGCGTTTGATTCCGTCACTAAGCGCAGTATGACAATAAGCTTTAAATATAAAACCGCCGTGACCGAATGCCAGGCAACCGTGAACCTTAAGACCAAGGAAACACAGCCAAGGGAACTCTCATTCGGATTTAACGGCAGGATGATAAAACGCGCCATAAACGCCAAAAACTATGCTATCTATTACCAATATAAGAATAAAAGGATTAAAATAACGGACCCGTTGGAACTGTCAATAAAGAGCTTCGCCCGCTCATTCAGGAATAAATCAGAAGCGATTATCGGGGACGACCATATCCTGAATAATATGTTTCTCCTAAAAAAGATTTATGATGCCTACAAGGAAAACAAATCCGCGGCTGCCGCCGGATTTAAGAGCAAGGAGCATGATTTCGCCGCAAAGCTCAAGCAGAAATCCACTGTCAAATCACTCAAGGGATATATCAACTGGCAGAAAAACCCTACTGATTACAAAATGCCTTACGGAACCGGCCCAATATCAATAAATCTTGATTTGACCTCGGCATGCAACTTCGCCTGCCCATTCTGCGTTGATTCGGAAATCATAAACAGCGGCAAAATGCTTTCCCTGGAAGAGATAAAGAGAACCATTGCCGTATTAAAATCCAAGGGACTTTTATCCGTGATACTCCTGGGCGGAGGCGAACCAACGCTCCACAGGGATTTCGAGAGAATAGTCCGCTATATAAAGGGCAAAGGGATGCAGTTGGGCATCGTCACCAATGGGACACGGCTTGACAAGGTAATCAAAGTCGCCAAGCTCCTCAAGAAAAAGGATTGGGTCAGGCTTTCCATAGACGCGGCAAAGGAAAGCACGTTCAAAGCCTCGCATAATACAAGAATCAAGGTGATGCTGAAAGATATCTTGGCCAAGGCAAAGGAACTTAAAAGAGAAAATCCGCTTATCTCGCTCGGATATTCCTTTGTGATTGTCTGGGAAGGCGCCGAGATTAACGGGAAGCGATTATTGCCCAATATCAATGAAATGGCCGACGCGACCAGACTCGCCCGCGGGAATCTCTTTGACTATATCTCCTTTAAGCCGTGCCTGGTCAGACTCAAAAGAACTCAAAAGGAATCTCTGCTTCATAAAGTGGATGAAAAAGAAGAAGAGAGGTTGAGGATAAGGCTGAGGAAGAGTTTAGAGAAGGCGAAAAAGGCAGCCGGCAACAGGATAAAAGTTCTGGAAAGCGTGAACCTGACGGCGATTCTGAACAACGAAACGGATACTTTAAAGCAACAGCCTGCGAAGTGCCATTTGCAGTTTTTCCGGACGGTCGTTACTCCTTCCGGCATTTTCCACTGCCCTGCTTTCCGCGGGGTGAAAAAAGCCATGATAGCGTCTGCCAACGGGTATTCCACAGAAACGGCTTTTAACCGGACGATAAAAACACTCAACCGGTCAATCGGTTCTTTTAACGCCGAAAGCGAATGCAAGGAAGTCGGCTGTTTTTACCATAAGGTCAACTGGTGGATAGAAGATTTTATCAACTCATCAAGAAATGCCGATGAGATAGAAACGATTGAAAACGATAACTTTTTCTTATGAGATATGTACACGGATTTAACAGATTTTACTGATTTAATAAATTAGCAAATTAATATCAGCTTAATCCGCTTAATCTGTGTACTTGAATTATGTTAAAACCAAAGAAAATATGCGTGATTCATCTTAACCAGATAGGCGACTTGGTTTTTTCCCTGCCCCTTTTAAAGACGCTTAAGGATAATTATTCGGAAGCACAAATACACTCCGTCATCAGGCCGTACCTGGCGGAATTGTTTTCGTTTATACCGTATGTGGATAAAGTCATCCCAAGGGAAGCCGGATTCATCAACAGACTGAAACTCTGGGGAGAAATAAGGGTCCAGCGCTATGATCTCCTCGTTTCGCTTTCCGTCTCTTCCGAATGCATGATGCTAACCGCCTTCAGTAAGGCGGGATACAAAGCCGGGTTTAATTCATTCCCATGGGATTTAAGCCTTAACATAAAAGAAAAAATAGAAGGCCACCACAGCTGGCGCAACAATCTCAAGATAATAAAAAAGCTGGGACTTGATATTGAGAAAGAAGATTACGTGGGTTTATTGAAGCTGCCGCCTAAAGATTTAAAGGACATCGCCGGCTTTACATTATCGGGAAAATACGCGGTGATTTCACCGGGCACTTCTTTAAGGCGAACGGTCAAGGCATGGGAAGACGATAAATTCGCTGAACTCATTATCGCGCTCAAGCAAAAGCACAGCCTTGATTCTGTCCTGGTCGGAGGTAAAGATAATATCGAAGCGAACGAAAGGATAATCAAGCTGGTAAAGGAAAAAGGCGGCGATAAGGCCAACCGGATTCTTGATATCACGGGCAAAATAAGCCTTAATGATTTATGTTACGTCATGCAAAAAGCATCGCTGTTTGTGGGCGTGGATTCCGGGCTGATGCACCTGGCATCGGCATTGGACATGCCCCTGGTCGGGCTTTTCGGGCCGACTGACACGCATTATGTCGGCCCCTTAAACTCCAAAGCGCGCGTCGTCCAGCATAAGGAAATAGAATGCGTGCCGTGCTATCTTAAAGGCTGCGAGGATAGGCAATGCATGGCAAAGATAGAGATAAAAGAAGTCCTGGAACAATGCGACCAGGTGTTAAAACTGTGATTTAGTTTCCGATTTTGAATGATTTCGAGCCTCTTTTGTTTGATTGCTTGTAAATCCCATTGAGAGTCTGAGAAGAAATATTGGAGTTTTTGACAATCGGTGTGAGTAACCTTAGCCATTGCTTCAAGAGCGTTCCTCTTGTAGTCTTTGAACAGGGCGTAGGCACAAAGGGTAAACATGGGCAATTGTTGTTTGTTAAAGCAAGAAGCGAAATGTTTAATAAACTTATGGGGGTATCCAGTTGACTCAAGTTCATACAATATTTTGTAGTTCTTTGATTTTCAACCTTACCCCAATATACTATATGTTGGGGTTACTTGAGTCAACAGAATTCCTCCATTAAATTTTCGATTCAAAAAATCTGGGAGGGTGTAGTTGGAACTATTTATTTTGAAGAAGGTAAAGTATCCAAGATCCAATTAATTCCTATAGATTTGGGATTTGGTCAACCACTGCCAATTCGAGGCAGGCCAAAATATGCAAACAACGAACTGGGGAAAAAAATAATTTCTGATATAATAAAACTATCTGACAAGTATGGAACAAAAATCAACTATTCAGAATCAGAAAATATTGGCATTATTAAAATTAACTAGATATTTAACTTATTGGAAGATGCTAGGAGATCACATCTTAACA
This sequence comes from Candidatus Brocadia sp., assembly GCA_030837935.1. Lineage (GTDB taxonomy): Bacteria > Planctomycetota > Brocadiia > Brocadiales > Brocadiaceae > Brocadia. Next base: position 2,051 of record JAUQXU010000154.1, on the reverse strand, counting down.
GGCTGTCAGAGAATGAAGTTGACCTAACCGATGCATATCATATATTGCTTATACGGAAATATATTGTCAGTATACAGTATAGTGCCAGCCGTGTAAGTGCATTCTCGGACAACCTGTTAAATATTGATATCCCGTCTCCCGTAAGAACGCCTTTATTTCTACCCCGTAAGCACTGAGAAACTTCATCACCATTTCAAAAGACGGGATACTTCTGCTATCTTCTATATCTCGTATGTGTGTATGGGAAACACCGGATAGCTTCGATGCGTCTCTGAGGGACAACCTCAATCCCTCTCTTTTTTCTTTCATAAAACGCGCCCATATTCTTCATGGTTGTAAATTATAATTACTTGCACTTATATTCGACGTAGCCCTGGTAATTTATTACTGCAATTAGACGGTATAATGTTAGATTGACCATTGCTAATGGTCCCCATTGATACAGTTTTCAATTCGTGCCGGGTGCAGGTTCTAAAAGAGAGTAGTCATGTCAAAGCACAAACCGCTTGTTGTTGTGGGTGTAGACCTTGCGGGGTCTCCGCGCCGTCCAACAGGTGTGTGCGTTCTGTGTGGGATGAAAGCGCAGACGCACATCGCGTTCACAGATGAAGAAATACTGAACTCGATACACGAGGCACAGCCCACCATCGTCCCAATTGACGCACCGCTTAGTTTGCCCTGCGGACGCAAGTCAATCCACGACCGATCTGGTGAGCATTTGCGCGATTGTGATCGTGAGCTACAGAAACGCGGCATTCGGTTCTTTCCTGTCACGCTTGGCCCAATGCGAATGCTGACGGAACGTGGCCTTGCGCTCAAAGCGAAGATAGAAGAGATGGGCTATCGTGCAGTTGAGTGTTACCCTGGTGGAGCACAAGATGTGTGGGGCATACCTCGCCAGCACCGTGATATGAAAGGACTTTGGAGGGGATTAAAGGAGTTGGGAGTGAGAGGATTGACAGAGGCGATGACAAGCGATGAACTGGACGCAGTAACAGCAGCCCTGGTTGGCCGGTGGTTTCTGTTGGGTAAAGGAGAAATGCTTGGGCGTGAGGAAGGAATCGTTATGCCCTATGGTAATCGAAAATCAAAGACTTGATCGAAGAAGGCATGGGGTCAAACCTTATTTATTGGGCGTGCCCAGCGAAGGGTAGCGCCTGCTACCGGGTGCGGGTCCCGTTATGGCAAAAGCCGGAAGCCATGGAGCTTGGATGGCATGGGGCGATGGAAACGTTACCTTCTGAAGCCCATCGACAAAGTGCCGCAAGGCAGCATGGCAACTATCCGGATTGTAACGAGAGTGAGCGTAGAAGTAGCCTTGTAAAGATTGATATCCACTGGCCGAGTCGGAGCGAAGGGGCGCTACTGTATCTCAAATCTTTTAGTCTGCCGTTGGCCTGTTTCCATTGCCATTGTTCTGCCAATCGTCCGGATATATGAGTACAGACTTGTTTCCCATTTAGCTCTATAAGGGTACGTACCTCATTTATATCCGCGTTGCTTCTTTTTCTGCCTCGAATTACAAGCTTGCAGTCTCTGTTGACTTATCCATAAAATCCTCCTCTACTCTTTATGGGCAATAGCTTGGTATGCTTGAGTGTGTGGCGTAAGAAAAAATTGTCGCTGTATTGTTAATTACTGGCAAATCGAAATGTCGTAGCAAATCCGCTTCTCCCATCATAATTCCACGCCTGGTTTCCTTCCTGGAACCGATGGGTAGTGGCCTTTCCCATATCCAGAGTCATATCAAATTCCTTTGCCCAGATCGAAAAATTCTTGTTTACAATTTGGGTGGGTTTATCAGGATCTCCTGCACCATGGAGTATGTCGATGTCTAAAGTCAGGTTGTCTGCCACCAGTGCCTTCTTATGCCATGGGGAAGACTCTGCATGAATAGGTACATATTTTACGGTAATCCTCTCAAGTGGTACTTTTGCAAAGCTAAATACATGGTTTTGAAAGATTTCCAGTAATGCATTTTTCTGAACGGCCGGAGTTTTTTCATCAATATAAAAGACTATCCAATTTTTGTCTGGTCGCGCCGTTAAGTC
>JAUQXU010000153.1 GCA_030837935.1 Candidatus Brocadia sp. | reverse complement strand
CTGGTTGACCGCCGGAAGGAAGAGATTTTGGAATTTATTCCTGATGTATATAGAACGGTCGCTGATAAACAGAAGGGTGTCGTAAAAATTATGGTGCAGACGGTTGTCCCTTTGACAGGAGAACGATTGGACAATTTCAGGAAACGACTAAAAAAGATCACGGGTAAAACCGTAGAGTTGGAGGTTGTCCAAAACCCAAACATTCTCGGTGGGATGGTAATCCAGATCGGCAACAAGATGATAGATGGAAGTGTTGCAAATAGGTTAAAAGATCTAAAAACCAGGTTGCTGTCATTGCGGACAGCATAGGTTTTGTGTCTTCTTACATTAGAGAATTACTCATGAGACTTGATTTGCACATCTATTGTTGTAATGGATTTCAAGTTTTAATGAAATGAATGAAATTAGTGGCAGGAGTTTATCTCCTGCCACAGATTTTAACGATTATGAATTTTGATAACTAAATTTCTTCAGGCAGCATAATGTTTCAGAATGGTAATGGAACAGCACAATGTCATTCTGACCAAAGTGAAGAATCTTATTTACAATAGGAGTAGGTGATATGGCATTAGCGTCCACAGATATTGCTTCAATCATTAAAAAAGAGATTGAAGGGTATGAAGAAAAGTTAAAATTAGAAAACGTGGGACACGTCATGCAGGTTGGTGATGGAGTTGCTCGTATTTATGGACTTGATGATTGTTTGTCCAGTGAACTATTAGAATTTCCGGAAAATGTTTACGGTATTGCCATGAACCTTGAGGAAGATAACGTAGGTGCCATTCTCCTTGGTTCTGACGAAAAAATTAAAGAAGGCGATATCGTAAAAACTACGGGGAAGATCGTGCAGGTGCCTGTAGGAAAGGCTTTATTGGGTCGCGTGGTGAATGCCCTGGGTCAACCTATTGATGGGAAAGGGCCTATTGCTGCAGATCAATATAGGCCGATTGAAGGTCCGTCCCCCAACGTTGTTGAGAGACAGCCGGTGAAGGAACCATTACAAACGGGCATCAAGGCAATCGATGCCATGATTCCGATCGGTAGGGGCCAGCGTGAGCTTATTATTGGTGACAGACAAACGGGTAAGACTGCAATTCTTATCGATACGATCCTTAACCAGCGTGAATCAGGAGTCTATTGTATTTATGTGGCGATTGGTCAAAAGATGTCCACGGTTGCAGACGTTGTTAAGACGTTGGAAGAGAACAAGGTGATGGACATCAGTATCGTTGTGGTAGCATCTGCATCTGATCCTGCTCCACTTCAATACATTGCGCCTTATGCAGGTTGTGCTATGGGTGAATATTTCAGGGATAACGGAATGCATGCCGTCGTTATGTATGATGATCTGTATAAGCATGCTATTGCGTATCGTCAAATTTCGTTACTCTTGCGCCGTCCGCCCGGTCGTGAAGCGTTTCCGGGAGATATTTTCAACCTCCATTCCCGTCTTCTTGAAAGGGCAGCCAAACTGAATAGCGAGCTTGGCGGAGGTTCTTTGACAGCACTTCCTGTCGTAGAAACGCAGGGTGGCGATTATTCTGCCTATATTCCCACGAACGTTATTTCTATTACTGATGGTCAGATTTACCTGGAAGGTGATTTGTTTAATGCCGGTATACGTCCCGCCATTTCGGTAGGTCTTTCGGTATCCAGGGTCGGTGGAAATGCACAGATTTCTGCAATGAAAAAGGTTGCTGGTACCTTGCGATTGACCTTGGCTCAATACAGAGAATTAGCCTCTTTTGCCCAGTTTGGTTCTGAATTGGATAAGTTTACTCAGGCTCAGTTGTCCAAAGGGAGCAGGCTTGTAGAGTTGTTGAAACAGCCACAATATGCACCCGTGCCGGTAGAAGACCAGATCATGGCAATCTTTGCCGGTATTAATGGATATCTGGATGATGTTGCCGTAGATAAGGTAAAGATTTTTGAAAAAGAATTCCTGAAGTTTGTGAAGGAGAAGTATGCAGCCATTGGTATCGAGATACAGGAAAAGAAAAAACTCGATCAGGAAATAACGAATAAATTAGAGAATGCTATCAAAGAATTCAAACAAATCTTTGCAAAAAAGGGTTAGGGAATGCTGAGTACGAGAGAAATTAAACAACGTATTAGAAGTATTACGAGCATCAAGCAAATTACCCGTGCTATGGAGATGGTTGCGGCAAGTAGGCTTAAAAAGGTTGAGTCAAGGGTTCTCGCCTCACGTGCATTTACAGAAAAGATGCACTCCGTTTTAAGCCACCTGGTTTCTTCGCTGGAAAGTACACATCCATGGTTTGCAGAGAAAGAACAAGCGGTCCCTGTTATAAAAGTCATCTTGATTACAGCGGATAAAGGGCTTTGTGGTGCTTATAATAATAATATAATCCAGAAAGTGGTAAAGTTTATCAAGGAAAAGACAGGCAAGGAGATTAAACTTACCCTTATTGGAAAGAAGGGAAACTTGTATTTTTCTAAAGGGAGATATGCGTCTCTTGTGGAAAAATACATCCCTGAAAGTGTAGAAAAACTTGGATACGGTCATGTTCAAGCGCTGGCAGGCCAGTTAATCAAGGAGTACGAGAGAAATGAGTTCGGGGAATTGCATATCTTCTTCACAAAATTTCATACCGTAATGCAATCTTTTTCTACAAGTATGAGGTTGCTGCCGATCGATAAGGGCGCGTTTGAATCGAAAGAAAAAAAGACTCGTGGTGAATATATTTTCGAGCCGTCAGCAGAGCAGATTATTGGCAATCTTTTCCCGAAATTTGTAGAAACCCGGCTTTATCAGTGTATATTGGAATCGTTAACATCCGAGTACGCTGCCAGACGCGTTGCCATGATTGCCGCAACAGACAATGCCGGTGAAATGATTGAAGAATTAACCAGCTCGTACAATAAGGCTCGACAGTCAGCAATTACCAAAGAATTACTGGAAGTTGTCTCTGGTGCTGAGGCCCTTGTCCGATAATAAAATACTATATATCACAGGCTAATTAGGAAGAGGTCTTGCAGTGGAATGAATACGTATTTCTTTATACCCTGTGGTTACGTTTTGATTGTATAACAAGTAAGGAAGGAGTATGAAACTTGGCTAAAAAAGTTAAAGAAAGTAAAGAAAATAAAGGAACCATTGTGCAGATAATAGGGCCGGTTGTTGACGCACGGTTTTCGCCTGGCGCTCTTCCCGCTATAAAGAATGCAGTTCATATAAAAGATTCAAAAATGAATATTTCCGTTGTCGCTGAAGTCGCTCAACACTTGGGAAATGATACTGCCCGTTGCATTGCAATGTCTTCAACGGATGGGCTTATGAGAGGAATAGATGCCATTGATACCGGTGCACCAATTAGCGTGCCGGTAGGAAAAGAGGTATTAGGAAGGGTTTTTAATTTGCTTGGCGAACCTATTGACAAGCTTGGTGAAGTAAAGGCAGCCAACCGGCTTCCCATTCATCGCCCATCACCATCGTTTGAAGAAAGGGAAACTGTTACCACGGTGTTAGAAACGGGTTTGAAGGTTATTGATCTCCTTGCGCCTTTTGCGCGTGGCGGTAAGATTGGGATGTTTGGAGGCGCAGGGGTGGGAAAAACCGTCTTGATTATGGAACTTATCAGAAGCATTGCTACCGAGCATGGTGGTTATTCTGCTTTTGCCGGGGTTGGCGAAAGAACCCGCGAGGGGAATGATCTCTGGCTTGAAATGAAGGAATCTGGAGTTATTGATAAAACCGTGCTGGTCTTCGGTCAGATGAATGAACCACCAGGAGCCAGGTTGAGGATTGCTTTAACGGGTTTGACGATGGCAGAGTATTTCAGAGATACGGAAGGGCAGGATGTGCTCTTGTTTATTGATAATATCTTCAGGTTTGTGCAGGCGGGTTCAGAGGTATCAGCGCTTTTAGGTCGTATGCCTTCTGCAGTAGGTTATCAGCCTACGCTAGCAACAGAGATGGGTGACCTGCAGGAACGGATCACAACGACAAAGAAGGGTTCGATCACGTCATTGCAAGCTGTGTACGTTCCGGCAGACGATTTTACGGATCCTGCACCGGTAACGACCTTTCCTCACTTAGATGCTACAATAGCCCTATCGCGTCAGATTGCCGAATTGGGTATCTATCCAGCGGTCGATCCGTTGCGGTCTACTTCCAGGATACTTGATCCAAGGATTGTAGGACAAGAACATTACGAGGTTGCCCGTGAGGTTCAGAGGATATTGCAGCGCTACAAGGAACTTCAGGACTTTATTGCCATTTTGGGTATGGAGGAACTCTCTGAGGATGACAAGATATTGGTCGGCAGGGCAAGAAGATTACAGCGGTTCTTGTCACAGCCGTTCTTTGTTGCGGAGCAGTTTACTGGGACGAAGGGAAAGTATGTGCCTTTGAAGGATACGATCAGGGCATTTAAAGAAGTGGTTGAAGGTAAGCATGACACCTTGCCCGAACAGGCATTTTACATGGTTGGCGGGATTGAAGAGGTGGTAGAAAAGGCAAAGCAGATGGGTGGATAAAATGGCTAAAACATTCAAACTAGAGATTATTATACCTGAAAAAGTTGTTTATAGTGATTCAGTTCAAAGTATTTCTGCCGATGGGACTGAGGGCTCTTTCGGCGTCCTCGCAGACCACGCCCCATTGATTACGGAATTGAAAACGAGTATTTTGACGGTTAATGACGCTAATAACCGGACAATACAGTTTGCACTTGACAGGGGGTTTTTGGAGGTTATGGCGAACAATGTGGTTGTCCTGAGCGATGCATGTGTTAAGGAAGGCGAAGTGAATGTTGAAAAAGCACGCGCTGAAAAGGATGCCGCTGAGCGGACCCTATCCGGTGGGGGCAGCGCAGAGGAGAAAGAAAAGGCTCAGTCTATTCTTGGTCGGGCCAACACATGGTTAAAGCTGGCCAATAAATGAAATATGGTCTATGGAATGCCGAATCCCCTTATTTTCCCAGTGGTTGCAGTGGGAAAACGAGGGGATTTTTATTTTACCTCAAAAAAATAGTATGAACGGGTTTCTTTTTTGGTATAATGCATAAAAAAAGAATGATTTAAAGGATGAATAAAGAAGGGATGGACTATTAAGCAATAGTAAATTGCTCCAGTTAATTTTGGAAGCAGGATAGAGGCGTATGCAAACAAGTATAAGATACAATTATCAGGACTATCTGCAACTCCCAGAAGACAAGCGATACGAGATTATCGATGGAGACTTGTTTATGGTACCTTCACCTAACGAAAGCCATCAGCGTATGTTGGTAATATTGACATCCATTTTTTTGAACCATGTTAAAAGAAATAAACTAGGATCTGTTTATTGTGCCCCCTTTGATGTGTTCTTTTCAGAAGAAGATATAGTTCAGCCCGATATTA
>JAUQXU010000152.1 GCA_030837935.1 Candidatus Brocadia sp. | reverse complement strand
ACCTACAACAGGACGACCGAAAATCTACAATGATGCAATTAATATTACGATAAGTATGGAAAAACAAGAAGTAGCTTTACTTGATTCTCTTCGCCGGGAAATTCCAAGAGGAAGATACATCTCAATGACTATTCGTGGAACCGAAGAACACATGCAAAAGATAATGGATCTGGAAGCAACAGTAAGGAATTATCTTCTGATCATAGACAAAGAAAGTGCACTCGCAAGAAACAACGATGCTACTTTTCAGAGTTTGAGGGAACAGCTTTCTGTGAAAGATGCGGAGATAAACAAATTGACCGTTCAAATCCAGAGGTTAACCGAAAAGATGGACATTCTGAGGATGAAGCCCGCACTCACCATGGATTCAGATAAAAAGGATATTGAAAAAACATCTGATGACATAGAAACCATGAGGAAGGAGTTCATGGATCTGAACTATCCCATATTATACGGCTTCATAAAGAACAGGATCTCGAATGAAAACCTCGTAGGTTTCCAGAGACAGCTTCTATTCCCAACCCTGCCCAGGCTGAAGACCTATTTCATGGAAGAGTATCACAGGCGCATTCGAGCGGGTCTCATGCCAGTCACTGAAGAATCGTTCAAGCCCGTAGCGCCACAATTGACTCAGGAGCAGCAGGCATACAAAGATGAATTGCTGGGAAAGATCAAGGAACTCCGCAGTAATCTCGGGATGGTGAAAAAACAAGTGAATGCCGCCATGGAACGCGGGGATGCCCAGACGGTCAATACACTCGGACTTCAGGAACACCTGCTGGAGGATCAGCTTCTTGAGGCTATGAAGACAGCCAAAGCGGCTGGAGAGACTGGATTCAATCGTCCAATCCCTGAGCCTCAACCATCACCCACACCAGAAATAAAGGTTGAGACCCAACCTGGCGTTCCAGAGATATTCAGTCAAGTGCAATCAACAACTCAAGATTCTTCGACTGGTTATGAAGGTAAGACTGCAGCAGAGATGCTGGCTGAGATCCGTGAATGGGATAAACAGGAGAAGGTTGATGTGGACTCACCTAAAGCCACTGCATAGGATTCGGTAGAGGGCTTAGATAGAAAAAGTATGCAGCTCCTTTTTAAAGATAGGTAGAGCTATCTTTATTGCATCATAACGAAATAAAAAGCAACCTATAATCAACGAACGGATATATATTAAATGCCAGTATTAAGCATAATTGCATGCGGTATGCTTGAAGATGAGCTTGCATATGTTCTCTCAAGCGATAGGGAGCTTGCTCAGTTGATACTCGTAGAGAACAGTGAACATTTTGGGCTTCAAAGAAAACTAAAATCCCTGGGATGCCTTCCCACGCTTATTCCTCTGGATAGAGTTCCGGAAATCCTGATACGCGAAAACAACCAATCTTTTCCGGCAATCCTAAAACCCCTCTGCTGCTTTAATTTCATCAAAAAAATTCGAAGCAAACTGGAAAACGAGCAAAAATCAAAAGTAACAGTTGTCGCCAATATGTTGAAACGGGGATTACATGCCGATGTTGAAAAGGTAAGAGTAGAAGTTTACAGGAAAATCATGGAAATGTCCCGGTTCTCAGACAGGATCCTTATTTTCTATGGCACATGCGGGCATTCGCTTGCGAACCTGGAAAAAGATTTTAAAAGTCTTGGCTGCCAGCTTTACTTCCTGAAAGACGATAAAGGTGAGACGGTTGAGGACTGCATCAGCCTAGCTCTTGGTGGGAACGATGTCTATGCCAGAACCCTGGTTAATGGCGAGGGTGCAGGTACTTTCTACCTTACCCCGATGTGGGCTTCAAACTGGGAGGAGAAGCAAAATGATAACGCGATTCTTTCATCGGAGTCTGATTCAAAGTTTCTGAAGCTATACGGAAGGGCTGTAAAGATCAATACAGGGCTTTTGTATGAACCTGACTTCGATAAAAATGTCAGGGATTTTGCGCAGTTTTTCAATTTAAAGATCGTTGAACTTCAGGGCAGTAAAAAGATAGTGGAGAAAAGTTATCAAAACGCTAAAAAGTTTCCTTGAAAATAATTTCCAAATTAATAGCT
>JAUQXU010000151.1 GCA_030837935.1 Candidatus Brocadia sp. | reverse complement strand
TTCGCAGAGGTTTCATTGCATTGGTGAAGCTGGAGCCTTTTGATAAGGGAACTATTTACCCTCACGAACAAACGCTTCCTGGTCCAAAGGCAGACCGCTTAAAACTTACCCAAGCATGCCGGGCTAACCTCAGTTCCATATTTGCCCTTTTTCCAGACGAGAACAACGTAATCGACACGTACTTGTCATCAATGGCAGTTACAAATCCTGATGTAGATTTTATAGACGATACGGGGGTAAAAAATAAGCTTTGGGTAATAAAGGAAAGACAGACCATCGATAAATTGGTTGCCCTTATGAAAGCGAAACCCCTTTTCATCGCAGACGGACATCATCGTTACGAAACTGCATTGGTTTATAAAGAACAAATGCACAAAGAAGTTGGCAATCAGGGAGATGATTTACCTTCAGATTATGTGATGATGGTGTGTGTGTCGATGAATAATGACGGATTAAAGATACTGCCGGCCCATCGGCTCGTGCGTCATATAAAGGATTATCACTTCGGCCGGATTCTCCAATCGATACAAGAATCCTTTAAGGTCGAACTGTTAGGCAAGGGGTGTAGGGTAGAGGATTTTATGTCAAGTCTCAACAATGAGACCAAAGGCCACGCCTTTGTAATGTATGCAGGTCATGAGGATGCTTACTATAAACTGCGGCTTAACAATGAAAAATTAGTTGACGCAGTATTTGCCAAAGACCATCCGGAATGGAGACATCTGGATGCAGGCATCCTCCATGGCATGATTATAAACAAAATATTAGGGATAAATTCTAACGACGTGGCCATGAAAGATTGTGTTAAATATGTAAAAAACGAAGCAGAGGCCGTATCGCTCGTACGGTCTGGTCAGTATCAATTGGCATTTTTTCTTAACCCTACTCGTATTGAACAGGTAAGGGAAATTGCTATGACGCGCAAGGTCATGCCGCCAAAATCAACGTATTTTTATCCGAAATTAATCACCGGCATTGTTATAAACAGTTTAAATAGTGCTATTCACTAGAAATTTTTCTGATTAATAATTGACAGTGCGTATCTTTTTCGTTAGAATTTAACAAATTTATTCATCTTATCGAGAGTGGCAGAGGGACTGGCCCTATGAAGCCACAGCAACCGGTCTTGTCCAAGTGAATCTTCCGGACGGGATGCAGGTGCTAATTCCTGTCTCGTGTTTTTGGGAAAAGATAAGATAGGTACATAAAAAAGCCTCTTCCTATCTTATTTGCATAGAAAGAGGCTTTTTTATTTGCTTAATAAAATGAACGGAGGCAATGAATGGGATTTGTAAAAGGGCTAAAATGCCGGGAGTGTGGAAAACCATATCCAAAAGAACCCCTGCATGTTTGTAGCTTTTGTTTTGGTCCATTGGAAGTCGATTATGATTATGACGGGATTAAGAAGGTTTTGACCAGAAAACTGATTGAATCCCGCGGTAAGACGATGTGGCGTTATCAGGAACTGCTTCCTGTTGATGGTGAACCAACAGTGGGAGCACAGGTCGGTTTTACGCCCCTTGTCAAGGCAAACAATCTTGCCAGAGTCCTTGGGGTAAAAGAACTGTATGTGAAGAACGATTCCGTGAATTATCCAACGTTCTCTTTTAAGGACCGGGTCGTTTCTACGGCGCTGACAAAGGCGAAGGAATTTGGGTATAAAACAGTGGGATGCGCTACAACAGGAAATCTGGGAAACGCAGTAGCTGCCCAGGCCGTACAGGCAGGCCTGGAGAGTTACATCATCATGCCAGCCGATCTTGAACAGGGCAAAATTATTGGCACGCTGATTTATGGCACCAATGTAATAAAAGTCAGGGGAAACTATGACAATGTAAACAAACTTTGCACGGAAATAGCAGACAAATACGGATGGGCAATAGTAAATGTGAATCTGAGACCCTACTATGGAGAAGGTTCAAAGACCTATGGATATGAGATCATGGAACAACTTGGATGGAAAGCACCGCAGCATATCGTAGTTCCGATGGCAGGGGGGTCTTTGATTACGAAGATAGAAAAGGCCATTAAAGAATTCGTAAAACTTGGTCTCATTGATAATGCGGATACCAAACTCCACGGTGCCCAGGCAAGCGGCAGCTCGCCGATAACTACAGCCGTTAAGGGGGAGACTGATGTGATAAAACCCGTAAAACCCAAGACCATTGCGCAGTCGATAGCAATCGGCAATCCGGCTGATGGTTATTATTCCGTGAAATCTATTAATGTATCGGGGGGATGGGCAGAGGACGTAACCGACGATGAACTCGTGGAAGGTATTAAATTACTTGCCAGAACGGAGGGTATCTTTACAGAAACGGCAGGTGGAGTGACGGTTGCGGTTGCGAAAAAACTTATTGAACAAGGTAAAATCCCTCATGACGAGTCCATTGTAATCAGTGTGACGGGAAACGGACTAAAGACTCAGGAGGCGGTACTAAACAAACTAGAAGTTCCCAAAATCATCAACCCGTCTCTCGCTGAATTTGTTGCCCTTATGGAAGAGAAGATGGCGGCTGTTCATTAAATTCCGGGTAAGTATTGCCTAAGACCGGTTGAAAAATGCAAAGTAAAAGGAATAACCTTTTCGGAACATTTTTTGATGAAATGATAATCTTGCGATTTGCATTTTGATATTTTCACTTACGATTCTGTGGTTATTTTAAAATACGAAAGGGGTATAAATATGTCAGTAACGGTTCGCATTCCAACGCCACTGAGAACACTGACCAAAGGCGCTGATGAGGTGAAGGTGGAAGGAAAGAGTATTAAGGATATTGTCGAGAATCTTGAAGCAAATTATAAGGGAATGAAAGAGAGAATTTGCGACAATGACGGTCAAATAAGGAGATTTATTAATTTTTACCTCAATGATGAAGACATCCGGTTTATGAGCAATCTCAATACGCCGGTAAAAGATGGCGACCACATTTCCATAGTGCCTGCCATTGCCGGTGGTAATTCACCGGCCACGTAAATACTAAATTTTATCACTTCGAATTGCGAAGATCGGGTTAAGCGGAGCGAATCCACCATTTACAAGAAATTGCGGGTGGATTCGGTGTGAAAAACTAAGATAATTATGCTTTTCGAGGGGAGTAATGTTTCACTCCTCACCAGCCGGCCCTTTCCACAACAAGGGCATATCCGTGGATCAATCCTGGTAAGGCGAGTAGTCGGGTAGGATGGGTTAAACGAAGCGAACTCATCGGCATACTAGTTTTGTTGGGTGCGCTTTGCTTCACCCAACTTACAAAGCTACCTTATGAAAAGCTATCGCGAAGCGGTTTCGTTCAACGTTCAAGCTACGTGGTGTGGTGGCAGTATCGACACGTCCGCCTTGTTCGATTTGTTGGGACTTTCCTGTTTCTTTCCATTAACTTTGTATTCAGCAAGCGGTTCATGCACTGTTGGGTAGCGATCCATCCATGACAGGTTTTTACCGATAACAAGTTCTTCCATTGTCGCATGGTGAGTATTCTTCATAGGGATAAGACGCATCTGAAAGCCATGTTCTCTTGCCATTGTCTTAACCTCATCCGCATTATCATAGGTCATTAAGAAATCGCCTTTTATTGATTGACATAAGGTGAATAAACGCTCATGGTCTATACTAAAATGACGGTAAAGACGTTTGCCTGCCTTCTTTCCGCCGGCCGTATAAGGAGGGTCGATAAAAAATACTACGTCATTGCGTTGAGAATACTCCTGAATAACACCCAACCCGTCGTCTTGACGGAAAGTAATCCTATCAGCAACGAGTTTTAAATTGTCGAATCGCTTAGCAATTGTGGTTGGATACCAACGGGATCGAATTCCTTTGCCGTTCTCCCCGTGTTTTAAGAAACCCGATCCATCGGCCAATATACCGCCGTGAAACGTTCGGTTTTTCAGAATGGTTTGAAATGCTTTCTCTTTAATGCTAACGCCTGTTTTCGATATTTCCAGTATAACTGTTTCCTTGGTCAGGTCAAAATCAAAGATTCTTTTCGCAAGCCATCCCGCATGTCCATCGACCACGGATTGCCACACTGCCGCGACATCCTCATCAATCTCAACCATGACGACGCGCGAGACGAGTTCCTCAAACAAAGATGTGATACTTATGATGCCTCCACCGGCAAACGGTTCAATCAAGATTTCTGGCTTAGGGTAGTTATTTTTAATCCAGTCTCGGAATGTTGGAATAAACCACGTTTTTCCTCCCGGGTATCGGAATGGGCTTCTTTGTGGTACAGAGGCGACATTAACCGGTTTAGGTGATTCGGTATCACACAATCCCGGGAACAGTGATAGTTGTCTGAATGCTTTCATATCAGAATGGCTTTTCAATTATTTTGTTGTTTGGCGGTGTTTCAAGCTGCTCATCTAGCTTTTCTTGAAGCAACTTTATAAAATTGTCTATGCTTCCTGGCGAGGAAGTTGTTATAGATATAAGGGTTGGCTCAAATTCCGTAAAAACTTCATCAGTTTTTGTTAACGTGAACCTTTCTTGTCCTTCTTCTTTGACCGAATGAAGATCGTATATAAGCCAAGAAATATCGGCTTTCGACTTGCTGACTGTTTTCAAAGGCGGAAGTGTTTCGAACAAACTCTTATTTAGTGCGACGGCGGTCTTCTTGTGCCAAGAATGAAGGATGCCACCCTTATAAAGAAGCTGAGGGGCTAAACGTTTTCGAGAAGAAGATAGGTAGTCAGGTCGTGGGTAATTTGGCTGTGTTGACCAGTCCATTTGTGCGTGTGCCTTTAGGTTCTTCATGTAGTATTCAAAGGGGTCGCGAACATTTCCGGAGATGTAAACTGCTTGTATTTCAAGAGCGCCGAAATCGAAAATGTTTCCGTTGTCGTCGTATGCGACAAGTACAACGTCAATGTTACCAGCCGATTTTCCGTTAGCGTCGTTCAGACGAACTTCAGTGAGTGAACTCCATGCCGTGCCATCACCAAAGAAAAAAGATGCAGCATCATCGGTAATAAGCCAATCCTCCCTAAACCGGACAGGGCAGGTTATCGTTGGGACTCCATCGTGAAATATACTGCATACGCCGAGTGGATTCTTTGCTTTATCTTTGGTGCAATTGGGAACCTTGTTATTGAATGGGCATAGGCGGCCTGATCGATATCGATTTGCTTTAGGCGATCTGTCATCAATGAGATGCCCAAAGACCTCAGCGAGTGGTTGTATGTTTTTCGTCATTTGCTTTTTAGTCTTTTCTGTTCATCATTAGTTCCAAAATGAATTAGGCGTACTGATAGCTGTCTTATTATACGGCTATTTGGGCATATAATAAAGCTCACGAATTTTGTTTATTTTATACCATAATTACAAAATATTTCACTATATTTTATTTATCCAGAGCGAAAATTAACTATAATATTACCTTATAAAAACATCTTTTCCCCATCCCCCGCTTTCGCGAGGACGAGTTTCATGAAGGCATGTTTTACAAGTTTTTTACAACCCCCTTCACCCCCTTTTTTAAGGGGGATTTATAATTCACTGCGTCCAGACGAAAATGTGGGTAAAGATAAGTGTTTTAAGGAGAATTTGGTTGCGGCTTTCCTGTGGTATGATATCCTCTAAAAACAAAGACATGAAAATACGGCCACAAATACTTCTTCTATTGACTGTCCTTCTTTTCAACGGCTGTGCCTTCACATTTTTTGGTGATAAACTTGAAGATCGTTCCACCCAGCCCCTTTTTTCTGCCGAAAAAGACCTGGAAATCTACACTGAGCTTGATTATCCTCCCGGAAACATAGCAGTCTCTCGAGAGGGAAGGGTCTTTTTTAGTTTTCACCCTGCCGGCAAGGCGCCTATTGATATCGCCGAACTGGTATTGAATCATGTGGTACCCTATCCTGATAAGCTCGCTCAGGAGGAGCAGTTTACTTCGCCTCTTTCTCTGCGAATTGATAGGCAAAACCGTTTGTGGGTATTGGATTATGGTTCTTATGGGTTTTGCGGTGTCAGGCTGCATGCCTTTGATTTACATTCAAATCAATTGGTACACGAATTTCAATTTCCCCGAAATATTGCGGGTCTTGGTTCTATGCTCAATGATTTCCAGGTTGATGCCGATGGGAAGAAAATATACATTGCGGATACCAGCGCCCTGGCACAAAACCAGGCCATTATTGTGTATGACGTTGAAAAGAAAAAAGCCCGGCGTTTATTAAAAAAGCACCCTTCGGTAAGAAATGGTCCTTATGCAGTTCACATTCATGGCAAGCCTTTGCAAATTTTAGGCATTTTTAAACCGAAATTCGGTGTGGATTCCATTGCCTTAAGCCGTGATAATCGGTGGCTTTATTATGCGCCTCTGAATGGTGGTGTTCTTTATCGTATCGAAGTATCAGCATTAAACAACGAAACTTTATCGGAAAAAGAATTAGGAGTACGGGTAGAGAAGTTTGCAGATATAACGATGAGCGATGGCATTACCACGGATGATGCCGGGAATATCTATATTACCGACATGGAGAATGCTGCCATCCACAGGATTGATCAGGCAGGCAAACTCCAGACATTATTTAAGGATCCTAAAAAACTTCGCTGGTCTGATGGTTTTAGTTTCGGACCTGATGGAGCGCTTTATCTTACCGACAGTGCCCTTCAGGATGTTATGATGAAATCTTCAGGGCAGATTAAGAAGTGCCGACCCTATTATATCTATCGGTTTCATCCCGGCTTTCTGGCAGCTCCCGGTCATTAGTCAGAAAAGAGGGAGAGGTTTAAATTTCAGTTAAATTAACGATGTTTTTTAAAACCTTTTTCGCGCCTGGTGAATTTGTAGTCAGCTGTAACAAATGGTTTGCTTTCTAATTTTTTCATTTGTGTGACTCTCGCTACTTTCTGACCTTTGCAATGGCATCTATTTTTACCAGAGTATCTTCGGAGAAAATAACATTTATCCTTACCATATTACACCTCCTAATTACACACTATTTATATGTGTAATATATAATCAACAGGAGTAGTGTCAATGAAATAATGGGGATATTTTTTCTTGACAGCGCTATATCATTTAGGGCATAATGCCCAAACAATACCTTTATGAAAATAAAATTCAAGATATGGTTAGAAGAGAATGACGGAGTGGCCTTTGCCGAGGGAAGGAGGATGTTGCTGGATGCGGTAGACCGTTTAGGCTCTTTGAATGCGGCGGCGAAGGAACTGGGTATGTCGTATCGGGCTGCCTGGGGAAAGATCAAGGCCACGGAGAAGGCGTTAGGGATAAAATTACTGGAGGTTACCACAGGGGGAAAGGGCGGAGGCGGGGCAACCCTGACACTAGAAGCAAAGGGCCTGATCTTGAAATACCAAAAGTACACAGATAGGATGACCTCGTTGATGGAAAAGGAATTCGAACGTATTTTTGAGACTAAGAAACAGTAGTTGTTCAATATCAGGGAGAATTCTTCTGGATTTTTTAACCTCCCCTTTATCCCCTCCTTTGTAAGGAGGGGACTTCGTCTTGATCTCAATCGAACAATGAATGGGCGGTTTACCACGTGATATTAAGGAAATTCAAGAAATTCATATAAAATCTGTAGTAGTAAACGATTAAAGAAGTTGGCATATACGTGTTATTGCGAGCGGAGCGAGGCAATCCCACCTTCGAGATTGCTTCCAGCTAATGTTCTCGCAGTGACAACTCTTTTTTCACGTTTACTATATTTTTTGTCTTTGTTTTATCTCAAACCCTACGCTAATCGTACATGGCAAATAGACTTTGCGGAACAATTGTCAATATAACTCAAGGGCAGATCCATGCCCACGTCCAAATCCTATGGAAGGAGATACCTTTGAGCGTCATCATTACAAGGGCTTCCAGTGAGGATATGCACCTTTCGGTGGGTGATACGATTTCTGCGCTCATTAAGGGTACGGATATCATGCTTGCAAAATCCTTTTCGGGGATGCTGAGTGCAAGGAACAGGGCTAAGGGAGTTGTAAGACAGATTATTCAGGGAGATATATTATCTAAGATTCTTGTGGAATCTCAGGGTGATATGCTCCATGCCATTATTACGAACACATCCTTAAAAGACTTGGATATTCGCTGTGGTGATGAGGTCACGGCAATTGTAAAATCAACGGAATTGATATTATCGAAGGAAATCTAGCATGGAGGGCATGTGGAGATGTGCATGGTCGAGGATACGTTGTTTTCGGGTATATCGTTTGAAATATCTTGTAAGGGCGGGTCTCTTTAAATCTGAGGTCCATTTTTATTTATATGCGTTATGTCATTATTGATACAACAACAATGAAAGGAGGAACACTTGAGAAGTCGAGGATAAGTTGCTTTCGTCTCTATTGTTTGAAATACCTTATAGGGCAGGCTACGTTAAAATCTCATGCCCGTTTTTATTTATATCCGTTATGTCGTGAATGATATAGCGATAACAAAAAGGAGGATGCATGCGATGTAAGTGGTTTACATATGGTTTGTCGCTGGTTATAGTATTTTTTACTGTATATACCCATGGTATAGCACAGCATGTAGTTGCTCAGGATGTTGTTCCGAATAGGGAAGCTTCCGAAAGTGAAGTAGGTGATTTGAAAATGCAATTAAAACAGATGGAAGAGTCCTTTTTAGTACAGCAGAAAATGATGAAACAGATGGAGACATTAGCGTTAAGCCAGCAAGAGCAAATCAAAGACTTGAAAAACCGTATTGAGACTATAAGTGAAAAACCTGTGGCAACTGCGAAAGAAGAAATCAAAGAAGAGGTAAGGCAGGAGGTAGGAAACTACCTCGCGTCGGATGAGGCGCGGGAAAAATTGGGATTAGGCTTACCAGGTAAATATGAACCTGTTAACGCCTACTATCTGCCCGATAAGGAAAAGGCATCGATAGGTTTTCAAACAAGGGACGGGAAATATTCCTTAAATGTGGGTTTTAGATTTCAGACACGCTTTACCTACAAGAACAAGGATGAGGATTTTGATGAAGCAGATATAACAGATATTGATGTGCGCAGGGCAAGGCTGTGCTTTGGCGGTAATATCTATAGCAAGGATTTGTTTTATAACGTGGAAATTGACGCAGACAGCTTTGAGGTAAATCTGAGGGATTATTATATCTGGTGGACACCCATGGAAGCCAAGGAAGCGTTCAGTATAAAGACAGGGTATTTTAAGGTACCGGCCAACCGTCAATGGAATTCATCAGGTTTTAAACTCTTGCTCCAGGATAGGTCCATTGCCAGCGATGCCTTTAAGCAGGACCGTGACTACGGTCTGGATATCTTTGGAAAACCGTTTGATGGTCATATGGAATACCACGCAGCCGTTTTCCGAGGCGCTGGACAGAATTCCTCAAAAGCATTTGGAAGGGATGAAAACATTGACAATGAGCTCCTGTATGTGCTCACCGCACGATATTATCCTTTTGGATGGTATCATTCTTATAATTTAGCAACGGGTTGGGATGAAACCGACCTGAAATACGAAGAGAATTTTAAAGCCGTAATTGGCGCATCATTCGTCTATAATGGAAAGGAGAAAGACAAAAAGCTGGCGGATACTGATTCAGTAATCGGCAACGTTGACCTGGGTATGAGATACAGAGGGTTTACGTGGGATAGTGAATATTACATAAGGGAGAATGATCCTGAGGATGATGGTGATTCAATAACTTCAGACGGTTTCTATACACAGGCAGGGTATTTTGTGCTGCCCAAAAAACTGGAACTTGCAGCCCGTTACTCCATGCTTGATCCTGATGAGGATCTGCGGGATGATGTTCAGACGGAGTATACGGTTGGCATCAATTATTACATGCGTGGGCATCGCCAACAGATACAGGCTGACGTGGGTTACTTCGTAACGGAGACCACAGAGACAGATAAAAACGAAAACAGATTTAGATTACAATATCAAATGATATTTTAGAGGAGGACACGATGCGTTTGAAAATACCTAAAAGACGGGTTACGAGTTTTATATCGATAGCATGTGCAACCTGGTTACTATTTTTATTGATAGCTTTTCACAATACTGGTTGTGCAGATGAAAAAATCCTTATTGCAGCAGCCTCTGATTTAAAGTTTGCCATGGATGAGGTCTGCCATACCTTTGAGCAGGCAAATCCTGGCATTCAAGTCAGCGTATCTTATGGCTCTTCAGGCAATTTTTTTGCGCAGATAAAACAGGGCGCGCCTTTTGATCTGTTCTTCTCTGCCGATGCGTCTTACCCAGCACGGTTAGAAGAAGAAGGTTTTTGTGTAAAAGGGCAGCAGCGCCTTTATGCCATTGGGAAGATTGTGCTCTGGATTCAAAAAAAGTCTCCCTTGAATCCCCAAAAAGGGCTCA